>NZ_JBFUCP010000012.1:0-68832 GCF_056405175.1 Pedococcus sp. P1_H8 | reverse complement strand
CCCCAGCCTCCCCAGCCTCCCCAGCCTCCCCAGCCTCCCCAGCCTCCCCAGCCTCCCCAGCCTCCCCTTTATCGGGTTACCCGATAAAGGGGAGCTGCACCCGGGAACGGTTCCGGGGCGAAGCGCACCCTTGTCGGGTGAAGCACCCGCGACCGACCGGGTCGTCGGTCCCGGGTGCGAGGATGTGGCCGTCATGCCTGCTGCCCACGTCGCGTTCGTCGCCACAGCGGACGGTCGCGCCGCGATCGTGGGCGAGGACGTCCAGCTCGTGGGCCCAGTGGGCCAGCTCGTCCCCCGGGCGGCCGACCTCGAGGAGGCCGGTGACGTTCGCTGGGTCTGGTGGTCCGCGGGCGGCGACGCCACCGCTCTCGTCGCGGCGGGGGTGCCGGTGAACCGCTGCTGGGACGTGGCCGAAGCCCATCGCCTGCTCGCCGGCGGGTGGGAGGCGACGCCGCAGGTGGCGTGGGCCGCGGCATACCGGCTGGATCGCGCGGGCCTGCCCGCAGCGACGCGCGGCGATCTCTTCGACTTCCACACCACCGAGCCCTCGTCGACGACGTCGACCGCGACGGCGTCGGGGACGGGAGGACTGGGCACCGACGTGCACACGGGTTTGTCGGTGGTGAGGTCCGACGGCTACCTCGACCCCGACGCGGGCACGCCCACGTGGTTGCCCGACGACGAGACGGTGGTGGCGTGGGGCAGGGCGGCCGTCGCCTGCGCGGCCGCCCAGGAGGCCGCCCTGGCAGCGGTGGGCCCGCGGTCGGTGGCGGCAGCCCACTCCGAGTCCGCGGCAGCGTTCCTGTGTGTCGAGCTCGCCCGCGACGGCCTGCCCGTCGACCGGGCGACCGCCGAACGGATGATCGCGGAGGCGGCCGGCGCCCGCCCCGAGAACGAGGCGGACGCGCGACGGATCCGCGCCGAACGCGACCTGCAGGTGCTCTCCCACACGCCCGGCCGCGAGTCCACGGATCTGCGAAACCCGTTGCAGGTCAAGGAGCTCCTCGCCTCCGTCGGGGTTGTCGTACCCAACACGCGCAAGTGGGTGCTCGAGCCGTTCCGCGAAACCCATGCCGTCGTGGGCGCCCTCCTGGAGTGGCGCAAGGCCGAACGCATCGCGACCACCTACGGCTACTCCTGGCTCGACGCCCACGTGGGGCCGGACGACCGGCTGCGTGGCGGGTGGACCGCCTGCGACGGAGCAGCTGGACGGATGACGGCGCAGAACGGCCTCCACAACCTGCCCACGTCGCTGCGCCCAGCCGTGGCCGCCCACCCCGGCCACGTCTTCGTCCGCGCAGACCTCGGCCAGATCGAACCGCGAGTCCTGGCGGCGGTCTCCGGCGACGCGGCCTTCGCTGCGGCCACCCGGGCCGACGACCTCTACGCACCGGTGGCGGCCGCCTTGGGAGTCGAGCGTCCGGTGGCCAAGATCGCGGTCCTCGCGGCGATGTACGGCCAGCGCAGCGGGGCCGCCGGCGAGGCGCTCAAGGACCTCGAGCGCACCTACCCGGTCGCCATGGGCTACCTCGATGCCGCGTATGCCGCGGGGTTGCGGCGCGAGCCGCTGCGCACCTTCGGTGGTCGGCTGATCCGCCTGGACGCGGTCCTGGCCGAGGTGCCCGCCGATGGCACGGCGGCCTACGACGCCGCGCGCGGTCGGTTCGCCCGCAACGCCGTGATCCAGGGCAGCGCGGCCGAGCTGTTCAAGGCGTGGGCGGCCACAGTCAGGGTCACGACACGAGACCTCGGCGCCCAGATCGTGCTGTGCCTGCACGACGAGCTGCTCGTGCACGTCCCGGAGGAGAACGCCGCCGAGGCCAGAACGCGTCTCGAGCGTGCCCTGACCGACAGCGCACGCCGGTGGACGGGATCGACGCAGGTGCGGTTCGTCGCCGAGGCCTCGATCATCCGTCGCTGGTCCGAGGCCAAGGACTAGCACCCACACCTTGGACCGAGGACCCAGACCCACCGGGCCGCGGACCATTGCGCACTCACAAACCCCCTGACCTGCGCGGATGCGTGGTTAGGTGGTGACATGGACCCCCAGGACGTCAAGCAGGCCGCCTCCAAGGCATCAGACCACCCCGCTCTCGAGGCCGCCGCGCGGGTGGGTTACGCCACCAGTGGCCTGCTCCACCTGCTGATCGGCTGGATCGCCCTCCAGGTGGCCTTCGGCGGCAGCGGCGGCAAGAACGCCGACCAGAGCGGCGCGCTGGCGTCCCTCGCCGGCAACGGGGCGGGCAAGGCGGCCCTGTGGATCGGCGTGGTCGGCTTCCTCGGCCTGGCCCTCTGGCAGGTGACCGATGCCATCGTGGGACACCCCGGCGACGACAAGGACGCGTGGGGCGGCCGCGCAAAGGCCGCGGGCAAGGCGGTCATCTATCTCGCGCTCGCCTGGTCGGCCTTCCAGTTCGCCCGGGGCAAGTCGAGCGACAGCCGCAACCAGAGCGTCGACTTCACCGCCAAGCTGCTGGACAAGCCCGGTGGGCGCGCCCTCGTGGTCGTCATCGGACTGGCGATCATCGGCGTCGGCATCTACCACGTCCACAAGGGGTGGACGAAGAAGTTCCTCCAGGACCTGCAGGACCACCCCGGCACGTGGGCGACGCGAGCCGGCCGCGTCGGCTACATCGCCAAGGGCATCGCCCTGGTCATCGTCGGATTCCTCTTCGCCGCAGCCGGTGTGCACAAGCAGGCCAAGGAGGCCACCGGCCTCGACGGTGCGCTCAAGTCACTCCGCGACCAACCCTTCGGCCCCGCGCTGCTCGTCGTGATGGCGGCCGGTTTCGCGGCGTTCGGTCTCTACAGCTTCTCGCGCGCCAGGCACGCCAAGGTCTGACGCGGGCCGAGCACTCACTGACGCGGGGGCGCGAGCACTCAGCTGGGGTTGCCCTCGCCGGTGGCCTCGTCATCGGCGACGTCGCGCAGGAACTGCTCGAACTCGGCGCCGATCTCGTCGGCCGACGGCAGCTCGCTCACGTCGGTCGCGAGCAGGCTCGGCTTCTGACGACCCTCGCTGAACGTGTCGTACTGGCGCTCCAGCGCGGCGATCACCTGGGACACCTCGTCGGACCCCTCGATCTCGCGGGCGATCTCGGCCCGGTTCAGCCCGGCCTGTGCGATGAGGTCGTCGATGGGCAGGTTCAGCCCGGTCGCGGCGGTGATCGCGTTGAGCGCGGTCACGGCGCCGTCGGCGAACTCTGCCTGGGCGAGGTAGTGCGGGACGTGCACGGCGAACCCGAGGGCGTCGTGGCCTGACTCCCCCAGCCTCAGCTCGAGCAGGGAGGAAAGGCTCGCCGGCACCTCGACACGACCGAACGGGTTGTCCTGCAGGGGAATCAGCCGCGGGTCGGTCGCGTGGGACGTGAGCCCGA
Organism: Pedococcus sp. P1_H8; assembly: GCF_056405175.1. Lineage (NCBI taxonomy): Bacteria > Bacillati > Actinomycetota > Actinomycetes > Micrococcales > Intrasporangiaceae > Pedococcus > Pedococcus sp. P1_H8. Next base: position 65,455 of record NZ_JBFUCP010000012.1, on the reverse strand, counting down.
TCGGGCGGGTGTGCGGGACGGCCATCGGGATGCCGTGGGCACTGACGACGAGGTTGACGCCGAGGAGGACCACGAGCTGACGGACCGCCTCGGTCATCCGCTCCCACTGGAAGTCCGGCTCGGGCCCGGTCAGCAGCAGGTAGGGCGTGCCGTCCCGGTCGACGAGGCGGTGCAGCGCCAGGCACGGGTCGTCGTAGCTCAGCCAGCGGTTGGAGTCGAAGACCATGGCGGGCCGACGGCCGCGGTAGTCGAGCATCTGGTCGGTGTCGAAGGACACGACGACGGTCGACTCGCCGGAGCCGAGGAGGTGGTCGGTGAGGATCCGCTGCGTGTGACCCGCGTCCATGAAGCCGCCGAGCGCGACGACCATGACCGACGCCCGCAGCTCCTGCGGGTCGGTGTCGGTCTCGAAGTGGTAGAGCTCGGATGGGTTCAGCACGGCTACTCCAGCGATAGGTGCCCAGGTCTCATGGGCTAGTCAGGTCTTTGCTTCTCTCCCGGGATGCTGGCAGGCATCCCGGTCCACAATGCCAACGCTTCAGCATGGCAGGGGATTCCGTGGCTCACCTCCACCACGAGCGCGACATCCGTCACCGGTCTCAATGTGACGCCGGTCACACTTGCCGGGTTTGTGGAATGGGCGGCCTGACCCTAGAGTTGGATGAAACGAAACAGTTTCGTACCATCCACTCGACACACAGACCCGTCACAGAAAACTCGAGGAAGACAGCGTGACTCCCACCAGCACCGCCTCCACCACCCTGGGGACCCAGGAAGCGCCCGAACCGGCGCGCCCCCGGCCCCGGGTCGAGGGCGACCGCGAACGGGAGATCCTCGAGGCGGCGCTCGAGACCCTGGCCGACGTGGGATACGACCGCCTCAACTTCGACGCCGTGGCCAGTGCCGCCAAGGCCTCGAAGGCCACTCTCTACCGTCGCTGGCCGGGAAAGGTCGACCTGGTCATCGACGCGCTCCAGCTGATGATCGGGGTCGAGGCCGACCGCTTCCCCGACACCGGCAGCCTGCGCGGTGACCTCATTGCCCAGGCCTGTGCCAAGGGTGGCATCGGCGAGGACCTCCCCGTCCAGGTGTTTGCCGCCCTGCTCGGGTCGCTGCACCGCGACCCCGAGCTTCGTGAGGCCATCATGACCCGCCTCATGGCACCCAAGATGGCGGTCACGCTCAAGACCTTCCGCGCCGCCCAGCTGCGCGGGGAGATCGGCAACGGCGCCGACCTGGAAATGCTGGCACGCCTGCTGCCGGCCATCTGTATCCACGAGGCGATGCTGACGGGCACCAACCCGTCACAGGAGCGCCTCATCTCCCTGGTGGACAGCGTCGTCCTCCCCGCCTGCGCCGCGACCCTGCAGCGCGGCTGACCACCGCTCGATCTCTCCACCGCTGCACCCCACCGCAGCACCCCACCACGTCACCGTGACGTCGTCTGACACCACGTCAGCTGGCACCACGCCATCTCCCACCACCCACCTCAGAAGGATCCACCATGTCTTCGACCGCTGTCGTCGAGTCCGTCTCGACCCCGCAACCCGAGGCCGCGCCCAGCGGCAAGGGCCGTCACCTGGGCATCGCCCTGACCGTCATCACGGCCGCCCAGCTCATGGTCGTGCTCGACGGCACCATCGTGAACATCGCGATGCCGCACATCATGGCCGACCTCGGCTTCACCCCCGAGAACCTCTCGTGGGTCGTCACGGCCTACACGCTCGCCTTCGGTGGGCTGCTGCTCCTCGGTGGCCGCCTCGGTGACCTGTTCGGCCGCCGCAAGGTCTTCATGACGGGTGTGCTCGTCTTCGCCGGCGCCTCCCTCCTCGGGGGCCTCGCCCAGACCGAGGGCATGCTGCTCGGCGCCCGTGCGCTGCAGGGCATCGGTGCCGCGCTCGCGTCACCCACCGCCCTCGCCCTGATCACCACCACCTTCCCGGCCGGCCCTGCGCGCAACCGCGCCATGGGTGTGTATGCCGCGATGTCCGGTGCCGGTGCGGCCGTGGGTCTCATCCTCGGTGGCGCCCTGACCGAGATCGACTGGCGCTGGACGATGTTCATCAACGTGCCGATCGGCCTCGTCGTCGCCTTCCTCGCCCCTCGCTTCCTCCCCGAGTCCGCGCGCGGCAAGGGCCGGATCGACGTCCCCGGAGCGATCCTGGGCACCGGTGGCCTGGTGTCCCTCGTCTACGGCCTCACCAACGCCGCCAGTGACTCCTGGACCTCGGCCACCACCCTCACCACCCTCATCGCCGGTGTCGCGATGCTGGTCGCCTTCGTCGTCGTCGAGATGCGTTCCACCCACGCCCTCATGCCGATCCGCATCCTGGCCGACCGCACCCGCGGCACGTCCTTCGCCGTGATGCTGATCATCGGTGCCGCGATGTTCGCGATGTTCTACTTCCTCGGCCTCTACATCCAGCAGGTGCTGGGCTACTCGCCACTGAAGTCCGGCTTCGCCTTCCTGCCGTTCTCGGCCGGCATCGTCGTAGCAGCCCAGATCGCCTCCACCCTGATGAGCCGCGTGGACCCCCGGTGGATCGCCGGGGTGGGCACGCTGCTCGCCGCGACCGGCATGTTCGGGTTCGCCCAGCTCGAGGTCGACAGCTCGTACGCCACTGGCCTGCTCCCCTGGGTCACCATCCTCGCGGTGGGCATGGGCCTGGTCTTCGTGCCGATGACGCTCACTGCGACCGCCGGCGTGGCTGAAGAGGACTCCGGAGTCGCCTCTGCGGTGCTCAACACCATGAGCCAGGTCGGCGGCGCCCTGGGACTGGCGACCCTGAGCACGGTATTCGCAAGCAGCGCCAAGGACCGGGGTGCCGAGCTCGGCGCCGCGCTTCAGGCCAAGGTGGCCTCAGGGTCGCTGTCCCCCGAGCAAGTCCAGGCCGCGCAGCACCAGATCGCGCTGCAGGCGCAGACGTTCGGCTCCAGCCACGCCTACCTGGTGGCCGGGGCGATGATCATCGTCGGGTCGCTGATCACGTTCGGCTTCCTCAATGTCAAGCACGAGTCGCTGTCGTCCGAGGGTCACGAGAACGTCCACCTCGCCTGACCCTGTCACAGCACCGACGAGGGCTCCGACCACCTGTGGTCGGGGCCCTCGTCCGTGCCACCCTGCGCAGGGCTCAGCCGAGGGCGGCGATCGCGGCGCGAATCCGCTTCTCCGACACCGGGTATGCCGTTCCGAGCCCGTTCGCGAACAGGCTCACCCTCAGCTCCTCGACCATCCACCCCACGTCGCGGACCGGGCCCGACCGGCGCTCGACGGGCGGCAGGGAGTCGAGCAGGTCGGCATACGCGATCTCGACACGGTCGACGACCTCCTGGTTGGCCGCGTCGCGTGTCAGCGCGGCCGGGGACGATGGCGCCTTCTCGAGACGCTGCAGCATCGCCTTGAGGTAGCGGCGCAGCGCCGCCAGGTGGGCAAGTCCGGTGTCGGCCACGAAGCCGCCGTAGACGAGGCTGTCGAGCTGCGCGCGCACGTCCGCCACGAGTGCGGACGTCGCTGGTGCGGTCATGGCCTCGAGCCGCACCCGCACCTCGTTGGCGGCCGCCAGCACCGGCTCGACCTCGCCGACGACCATCAGCACGCGCGTTGCGACGTGGGTGCGGACGGACGCGAGCACCTCCTCGAAGGCATCCGCGTCGCGGACGCCATCGGCTCCAGCCCCCTCGCCACCGCGTTCGAGGACGATCGCGTCGACGGCACACGCAAGGGCGTCCTCCAGCAGGGCGGGCACCGACCCGTGCGGGTTGTTGCCGAGCGCGAGCTTCTGGGCGTTGCTGAGCGACGACAGCACCCGTTTCCACGGAGCGGTCGTGTTGAGGAGCAACAGCCTCCGCACCCCCAGCGCAGTGGCCGCGTCAGCCTCTCGCTCCCCAGTCATCACGACCAGGTCCACGCTGTCGCCGCGGTCGACGAGGGCCGGGTAGCCCTGGACCGTGCGACCGCCCGATGCCGACTCGAAGGTGCGCGGCAGGTCGCCGAAGTCCCACTGCCGCAAACCTTTTCGCTCGACATCGGCACCGGCGCGGGACACTCGCCGCTGCACCTGTCCGGCAAGCTGCTCCTGGAGGGCGCCCAAGTCCTTGCCGCTGCCCAGCACACGTCCGCTGCCGTCCTCGACGGCGAAAGTGATGCGCAGGTGGTCGGGGACGCGGTCCGGCGCGAACTGTTCGGGCGGCACCTGGATGCCGGTGCGTGCGCGCAGCACCCGCGCGAGCTCGTCAGCCAGCCGTCGGTCGCCACCGGACTGGGCCTGCGCGAGAGCGGCAGCCGCGTGGTCCGGCGCAGGCACGAAGTGCACCCGGGTCGCCTTCGGCAAGGACCGCAGCAGCGCGGTCGCAAGCTCCTCCCGCAGCCCCGGCACCTGCCAGTCGAAGCCCGTGTCGGACATCTGATTGAGCACCTGGACGGGGATGTGGACCGTGACACCGTCGGCCGCTGCACCCGGCTCGAACTGGTAGGTGACCGGGAGCTCGATGCCGCCCTGGGTCCACGTCCGCGGGTAGTCGAGCGCGGACACGCCCTCTGCGCTCTCGCGGGTGAGGAGCTCTTCGGTGAAGGTCAGCAGCTGCGGCGTCTGCCGGCGGACGTCCTTCCACCACCGGTCGAAGTGGCGCTGGGACACCACCTCAGCGGGCACTCGTGCGTCGTAGAACGCCACGAGGTCTTCCTCGTCGACGACGATGTCGCGCCGTCTGGCGCGTTCCTCGAGCTCCGACAGTCGTTGCAGCAGAGCCTGGTTCGCCCTGAAGAACTCGTGGTGGGTGTCCCAGTCTCCCTCGACCAGGGCGTGCCGGATGAACAGGTCACGCGACTCCTCGGGGTTGATCCGCGAGTACTGGACGGTGCGCGCCGCCACCAAGGGGACGCCGTAGAGCGTGACCCGCTCGGTCGCCACCACCGCACCCTGCTTGCGCGACCACCGGGGCTCGGAGTAGGTGCGCTTCACCAGGTGGGGGGCGAGCCGCTCCGCCCAGATCGGGTCGATCCGGGCGTTGCTCCGCGCCCACAGCCGGGTCGTCTCGACCAGCTCGGCAGACATCACCCAGGTCGGCTGGCGGCGGAACAAGGTCGACCCCGGCGAGATGCCGAACCGGGCACCGCGGGCACCCAGGTAGTCGCGCTTGGCCTCGTCACGCAGCCCGATGTGGGACAGCAGACCGGACAGCAGCGCCTGGTGGATGAGGTCGGCGTCGGGCGGCTCCCCGGGGGCGGCGGTCGCCGCCTTGGTGTCGATGCCGACGTCCTGGCAGGCCTTGCGCAACTGGCTGTGGAGGTCCTGCCACTCCCGCACTCGCAGGTAGTGCAGGTACTCCGTGCGACACATCCGCCGAAAAGCGCTGTGGGACAACGCCTTCTGCTGTTCCTTGAGATAGGCCCACAGATTCAGCAGCGACACGAAGTCGGAGTGCTCGTCGCGGAACCTCGCGTGCGACTGGTCGGCCTGGGTCTGCTTGTCGGCGGGTCGCTCGCGGGGGTCCTGCATCGACAGGGCGGCGACGATGACCAGCACCTCACGGGTGCAGCCCAACGTGCCCGCCTCGATCAGCATGCGACCCAGCCGCGGGTCCACGGGGAGCCGTGCCAACGACGTCCCGTATGCCGTCAGCCTCCTCCCGCGACCACGATGCCTTCCGGTCGGGGGCGCGTCGGCGTCGGCGACGGTGTCGAAGGCCTGCAGCTCCTCCAGCAGCCGGATGCCGTCGGCGACCTGGCGGGCGTCCGGGGCGTCCACGAACGGGAAGGCCGCGATGTCGCCGAGGCCCAGCGAGGTCATCTGGAGGATGACGGACGCGAGGCTGGTGCGCTGGATCTCCGGCTCGGTGAACTCGGGCCGCGCCTCGTAGTCCTCCTCAGAGTAGAGCCGGATGCAGATGCCGTCCGCGAGGCGCCCGCAGCGACCGGCGCGCTGGTTCGCACTCGCCTGCGAGATCCCCTCGATCGGCAGCCGCTGCACCTTGGTGCGCTGGGAGTACCGCGAGATGCGTGCGGTGCCGCCGTCGACGACGTAGCGGATGCCCGGCACGGTGAGCGACGTCTCGGCGACGTTCGTGGCCAACACGATTCGTCGTCCGGTGGCCCGTCCGAAGACCTTGTGCTGCTCCGCGGCGGAGAGCCGGGCATAGAGCGGCAGCACCTCCGTCTGCGGCAGCTTCATGCTCTCGAGCGCGTCGGCGGTGTCGCGGATCTCGCGCTCCCCCGAGAGGAACACGAGGATGTCGTGACCGGTCCCGTCCGCAGCGCGCTCGGTCCACAGCTCCTCGACGGCTTCACACACGCCCGTGACCTGGTCCCGCTCTTCTGCGTCGGGCCGCTGCGGGTCGACGAGCGGGCGGTAGCGGACCTCGACGGGGTAGGTGCGGCCTGACACCTCGATGATCGGCGCTGCCTCCCCCGACACCGGGTCACAGAAGTGTTCCGCGAAGCGCTGCGGGTCGATCGTCGCGGAGGTGATGACGACCTTGAGGTCGGGCCGCTTCGGGAGGAGCTGCTTGAGGTAGCCGAGGATGAAGTCGATGTTCAGCGACCGTTCGTGCGCCTCGTCGATGATGATCGTGTCGTACTTGCGCAGCAGGCGGTCTCGTTGCATCTCGTTGAGCAGGATGCCGTCGGTCATCACCTTGACGAGGGTGGTGTCGCTGCTCTGGTCGGTGAAACGCACCTGGTAGCCGATCGCGCCACCGAGCTCGACCTCGAGCTCCTCGGCGATGCGCTCGGCCACCGAGCGCGCGGCGATGCGCCGCGGCTGGGTGTGTCCGATCAGTCCCGCCTGCCCGCGCCCCACCTCGAGGCAGATCTTGGGCAGCTGGGTCGTCTTGCCCGAGCCCGTCTCCCCCGCGACGATGACGACCTGGTGGTCGCGGATCGCAGCAGCGATGTCGTCCTTGCGCGCGACGACCGGCAGCTCCGGGGGGTACTTGAGCTCCGGCACGGGGGGCGGCACCCGCAGGGGGTGGGGTGGCCCCTGTCGATGTCCCTGTCGACGTGGCCGCCGAGACCGGGACCGCTGCTCGGAGGACACGGGCGAAATCATACGGGTGAGCCAGACTCACCCCTGGGTCCGCTCAGCGCACCAGCGTGGTCAGGTTGCGCGGGTTCGGCAGCTGGTCGGGAGCTAGGATCGCCCCGCCACCCGAGACGGTCACCAGCAGCAGGATGAGGGCAAGGAGGGTCAGGGCCACGGCGAGGGCGAGCCGCGGGACCTGGTGCGGAAGGTGGACCGGGTGGACGTGCAGGTGAAGCGTCACGGGCCCCGGATGCGAAGCCATGGCCCCAGTATCCTCCCGCGGCCGCCGACTGACACCTGCATCCGACGGGTTCGCTCCGACGCAGGTGTCAGCCAGTCAGCTCGGCCAGTCACCTCAGGCGCTCTTGGCGGCGATGAACCCCTGCTCGAGGTCGGCGAGGATGTCGTCGATGTGCTCGATGCCCACGGCGAGGCGCACCAGCCCGGGCGTCACCCCTGCCTTCAGACGGTCGCCGTCCGGACCCTGCGAGTGAGTCGTGGAGGCCGGGTGGATCGCGAGCGAACGCACGTCACCGATGTTGGCGACGTGGCTGTGCAGGACCAGTGACTCGACGAACCGGCGTCCCGCTTCGACACCCCCGGCGATCTCGAACGCCAGCACCGCCCCAGCGCCCCGTGGCGTGTACTTGGTCGCCTTCTCGTGGGACTCGTGGTCGGGCAGTGACGCCCAGACGACCTGCTCGACCTGCTCGTGCGCCTGCAGGAACGCGGCCACCTTGTGGGTGTTCTCCAGGTGCCGCTCGATGCGCAGGCTCAGCGTCTCGATGCCCTGGGCGATGAGGAACGCGTTGAACGGTGAGATCGCCGGCCCCAGGTCGCGGAGCAGCTGGACGCGCGCCTTGAGGATGAACGCCAGGTTGGCGCCGAGGGCACTCCCCACGCCGAGGTCCCGCGCGAACACCAGCCCGTGGTAGCTCTCCTCGGGCGTGTTGTAGTTGGGGAACTTCTCCGGGTCGGCCCCGAAGTCGAACGTCCCTCCGTCGACGATCACCCCGGCGATCGAGGTGCCGTGACCACCGAGGTACTTGGTGGCGGAGTGCAGGACGATGTCGGCGCCCCACTCCAGCGGGCGGATGAGGTAGGGCGTGGCGATCGTGTTGTCCACGACGAGCGGCACACCGGCCTCGTGGGCGACGGCCGCGACTCCCTCGATGTCGAGCACCTCCGACTTCGGGTTGGAGATGGTCTCGCCGAAGAACAGCTTGGTGTTGGGCCGGACGGCTGCCCTCCACGACTCCAGGTCGTTCGGGTCCTCGACGAAGCCCACCTCGATCCCGAACTTGGGGAGGGTGTGCTTGAGCAGGTTGAAGGTGCCGCCGTACAGGCTCGGGCTCGCCACGACGTGGTCCCCCGCCTCGGCGATGTTGAGGATGGCCAGGGTCTCGGCAGCCTGGCCCGAGGCGACGAGCAGCGCCCCGACGCCGCCCTCGAGCGACGCGACGCGCTGCTCGACGGCGTCCTGGGTCGGGTTCATGATGCGCGTGTAGATGTTGCCGAACTCCTTGAGGGCAAACAGGTTTGCCGCGTGCTCGGTGTCCTTGAAGACGTATGACGTCGTCTGGTAGATCGGCAGCGCGCGAGCGCCTGTCGCGGAATCCGGCTCTTGTCCGACGTGGACCTGGCGGGTCTCGAACGACCAGTTGGTGGAACTCATCTCGGTGTCCTTCACTCTCGTATGCCGCGTGACGCGGCTCGGGGGCCCGTCGCCGGCGGAGTGGGTGGTCGAGGAGCCCGTGAAGGGAAGGTCCGTCATCCCCAAGGTCTTGTGATCACTGACGCCACCGCCGGAACGGTGCGGGACACGTGGTGGGTCTCCCGCGCTTGCGGACGGCAACGGCGCCGCCCGCCAGGTCTTCACCCGGGGCACCCCACCGCGGAGGAGGGTTGCCGGCCAGCGAGCCGGGGCATGTCGCTGGCACTCATGACCTGGCCCGAGGCTACGCCGCGGAGGTGAGCGGGCGGCATACCCATCTCTCATCGCGGACGCAGCGTCCTGGTGGCCACGGGCGGCCTGAGTCAGCGGCCGCCGGGGCGGTTGTCGGGGTCCGGGGCGGGGCCACGCGCGGCGGAGGCGTCGCGCGCCTGCATCGCCTCGTCCGTCTCATGCCGGAGGTACAGGTCGCGCCCGGTGCCGACCGCCCCCAGACCGGCCGTGGTCGCCTCGGCGGCAAGGCCGGTCACGAACATCGTCCGTGAGCGGGCGGGGTCACCGGTGACCAGGGCGAGGTCGTCGAGCCACTTGTTGCGCACCAGGACTCGTGCGCGTTCCCTGACCTGCTCGGCCGCCCAGTGCGCCGTCGCGGTCGGCGAGCCCGGTGAGCGGGTGGCGCGGAACATGCGGCCGCCGGGCTTGGGGTCGGCTCGACCGGCGCGACGCAGCTCCTCGGCCGTCGCGAGCCGGAGCCGTTGGGCGGTGTCATGGCGCAGCAGGCGTCGCGCTGTCCTCGTGCGGCCGACGAGAGCCGCGGGGTTCGTCGCCAGCGCGCCCCGCTTGAGCACCGCGGACGCCGGGCCGGTGGCCGACGTCGCGGCGCCCAGGGCGATGTCGCCCCAGTCCCCGTCGCCGTAGCCGACCTTGACCAGGACGTCTGCTGTCACCTCGAGGCCGTCGCAGACCTCGGCGACCACGCCCAGCGCCTTGGCCGGCGGCGTGGGAGCCATGGCCACGGCTCCCGTCGCGCTCCCCAGGGCACCGGCCGCGCGACTCAGTCCGGTCAGGGAGTCGTAGAGCCGTGAGTCGTCGAGCCCGTCCTGGACGAGCCGGTGCAGCACGGTGGCGCACCGGCGGTCCGCCTCGGCGAACCGCTCCCAGGCCGCCGCGTGGCGGCGTTCGGCGAGCTGGACGAGCTCGAGCTGCTCGATCTCCTTGCGGTGCAGGTCTGCGGCGACGACGCGCTGCGCTAGGTCGGCGCTCTCCTGCGCCGCCACCCGCCGGTTGCCGAGGGTGACGGCGAGCTGCCAAGCCTCCGCGTGCGTCGTCACCGCCCAGGAGGCGTCGTGCTGCGCCTGCGACAGCGCCGCGCCGAGCGGACGCAGGGCCACCGCGGAGACCGCGTAGCGACGTCCGACCGAGACGAGTAGCGAGGACGCCGTGCGAGATCGAGCGGCGAAGGCGGCACCCCCGGGACCCGACCAGGTGGCCCTGCTCGGGTCGCCGAGGCCCCGCAGCGTGCCCGCCAGGGCCAGCAGCAGCTCGCCCTGCCCTGCCAGTCGGTCGGCCAGCGCACGCACCGTGCCGGGATCGCCGGGAAGCGGCCGCAGGATCGTCATCCGCCACCGCCCGGGAAGGCGGCTGCGCTCCCGCTCTCGACCTCGGCGTACAACCGCCCGGCGAGAGCGGTCGCGGCGGCCAGGTCCTCGAGCTCGCGTCCGAGTGACTGGCGTTGGTGCTCGAAGTCGCCGAGCACGGAGGCGAGCGCCCCCGCGCTGTCGCCGGGGCCCAACGCCCAGGTCTGCTCGGAGCCGCGCAGCGCCTGCCACTGGAGGTCCGCTGCCACCTCCCTGAGGGCATCGGCCAGGGCCAGGACGGCGTCGGGGTCCACCTCGATCCGGGTCATGATTCGAGGGTAGGTCGGTCCCGCGAGGTCTCCGGAGGTTGTCCACAGCCGCCCGGGCGCTGGGCCCGCCCACCCGGAATCTGCCGGTTCGTGTTGTGATGGACCATGACCATTCTGGGTGAGTACGTCGCCAGTCCCACCGCGTGGGTTCGCAGCCAGGTCGAGAAGATCGAGACCACGGGGACGACCCGCGCGGTCGACATCCAGGGCCGACCGGTCGTGATGCTGACCATGCTCGGCCTCTCCGGCAAGGTGCGGAAGGTGCCGTTGATGCGCGTCGAGCACGACGGTGTGTATGCCGCGGTGGCGAGCAAGGGCGGCGCCCCCGAGCACCCGAAGTGGTACGCCAACCTCCGGAAGAACCCGGTCCTTGACCTGCAGGACGACGAGCGCACCTGGACGGTGCGGGCCCGTGAGCTCGAAGGCGCCGAGCGCGAGGAGTGGTGGCCGCGGTGTGTGGAGGCGTTCCCGCCCTACGCCGACTACCAGGTCAAGACCGACCGGCTGATCCCCGTCTTCGTCCTCGAGCCCATCGACGAGCCCAGCGCCTAGCCCCCTGACCAGTTCTCAGCGGGGACGCGTGCGCCGCAGCCAGAGCAGCCCGAGCACGGGCAGGACCAGCGGCACGAAGCCGTAGCCGGACCCGAAGTGCGACCACACCGTCTTGTCGGGGAAGGCTTCCGTGGCCAGGTAGGACGCCAAGCCCACGACGAGCACCCCCGCCAGCTCGACGCTGATGGCCACCAGCGCGACCCGGCGTGAGGTCTGGTCACCGCGGGCCAGCGCGACCGTCGCCACGACGTAGATGACCGCCGCGAGCGCCGACAGGACATAGGCCAGCGGTGCCCTCGAGAAGTATTCGGAGATCTGCAGCACCGAACGACCGGTGGCCGCGAGGGCGAGCAGGCCGTACACGGCGACGAGGACCACGCCCGGTCCCGATCGGGTCGAACGCACTGACGGGGTCTCAGCCACGGAGGTTCCAGATCTGTTGGAGGCGCGCGGTCATGACCGCGACGCCGAAGGCACCGACGGCGACGACCCCCATGGCCCAGCGAGTCTTCTCCTTCAGCGCCAGGAACAGTGCTGCCGGCGGCACGAAGGGCAGGGTGATCGCGTAGGCCGCGAACGTCGCCTGTTCGGCGCCGCCACCGGGCACCCGCCCGAGGCGGACGAGGCAGACCACCAGCTGCACGAGCAGGCCCAGCTCCGTCACCCCCGCCACGAGCAGGAGGCGGTCGTCGACGAGGCGGCTGCGCGCGGCATACCAGGCGGCGACGGCCATCAGGCACACCGCTGCCATGAGCACGACGACGGTCAGCGGGAAGAGCACGGCGGGAAGCCTACGCGAGCACCCGACGTCGTCGTTCGCCGGTCAGAACGGCTAGCCGCCGGCCTTGCCGCCCTTGCCGGACGACCGCGGGTTCGGCGCCTTGCTCTCGCTGGTCGTGCCCGTGTCACTCGGGTCGGTGGCCGAGGTGCCCGCCTTGGCGGACTTGCCCTGCGCGGACGGCGCCACCGGCTTCGTGGAGCTGGAGTCGGGAGCCGCAGGGGCCTGCGAGTCCGGAGCCGGCGTCCGGGTGGTCGGCGGCTTCGTCGGGTGCGAGGGCTTGCCGGTCGGAGTGACGTGCGCGGTCGGCGCCGGTGCACCCTTGGTGGGCTTGGGGGCGAGCACCCCGGCGCAGTACGCCTCCACCCGTTCTGCCCCACCGGCTGTGCCGGACAGGTTGCGGAAGGCGACCGATTGGTCTCGGGCCGTGCCCTTGGCCTTGTCCGTGGCCCACGCCCTGCACAGACCGGCCGCCGGGCTGCCGGCAGCATGGGGCCCGACGCCCTCCGTCGGTCGCGTCGCGGGGTTGCTCCCGTCCTGCGACGTACCGTTGCCGCGGGCCTCGGGTGCGGGGGCCCCGACAGCGTCGTGCAGGACCTGCTGGACCTGGTCCGGCAGCACTCCGACGTAGGCGGCTGCACCGAGGCCGCCCAACGACATCGCCGACACGGACAGGGCTGTCGCGGTGAGGATCGCGGTCCGCGACCGACTGGCCGCCGACGCGGTCGCGGCGCCCGCGGAGCCGAGGCCGATGGCGATGACCTTGACCCCGGGCGACCGGCGTGCGCTGGAGGGGATCTTGCGGAAGGCACTCACCGCGATGTGTTCGTCAGCGAGCTCCGCCGGCGTGGCGGGGGCGGCCAACGACCACGTGAGCAGGTCGACATCGGTGCCCAGCCGCTCCAGGGCCCGCGTTTCGGCCCGTGCGATGTTCGCCTCGTCCACACCGATGACGTCGGCCACCGCACCGGGCGGCAGGCCGGCGCCCCAGCGCAGCACGACCACTTCGCCCTGTCCGAGGGGCAGCCCGCGCAACGCCGTCAGGGTGTCGTTGATCCCGCGGTGCACCGGGTTGCCTCCTTCGTCAGAGTCCAGCAGTTCGTCGATGTCGATCTCGCCGTCGCCGTCGACCTGGATCCCGGGCAGGACGGTGACCGAGCCCCAGGCGCGCCGGAGCGAGCTCTCCTCCGCCCGCTGGCGGGCACAGGCGAGCAACCAGACACGCCAGGCGAGCTCGTCCCCGGCAAACCCCGGCAGACCGCGCACGACGGTGATCCAGCCCTCGCACGCCTCGTCGTAGGGATCGTCGTGCCCGACCACCCGCAGGTAGCGGATCATGGCCGGGTTGGCATCACGCCAGAGCCGGGCGAAGGCTTCCTCTTCGCCGGCTTGGGCGGCGCGCAGAGTGCGCGCGAAGTCGGTCCCCAGCACAGTTCCAGTATTGCGGGCCCGCGCGCGCAGTCCCCTCAGCCGTTCGGCCCAAGTCCAGATTCGGGCGAAACGGACACTGCGGACCGGCCCGCCGGACCACCAGCACGCGGGGCCGCAGCGCCGTGCCCAAGGCTTCCGTGGGCACGGGAGCCTTGGGCACGGTATGCCGTACCGCCGGGGTCAGGGTGCGGCTGCCAGTTCGCGGGCGGGCACGGAGAGCGTCGTCGGATGGGCCGGCTCCTCGCGGTGTCCGTGCCGCTCCCACCACCGCGCCAGGGGACCGGGCGCGTACCAGTTCGCCCTGCCCAGCAGCCGCATCGTCGCGGGCACCAGCAGGGCCCGCACGACCGTGGCGTCGAGCAGGACGGCGACGAGCATGCCCACTCCGATCATCTTGAGGAAGACGATCCCGCTGGTCGCGAAGCCACCGATGACGACGGCCAGCAGCAGGGCGGCGCTGGTGATGATCCGCCCGGACCGCTGCACGCCGGCCGCGACGGCCCGGGTGTTGTCACCCGTGCGGTCCCACTCCTCACGCACCCGGCTCAGCAGGAAGACCTCGTAGTCCATCGACAGCCCGAACAGGATCGCGAGCATCAGGATGGGCTGCGTCACGTCGAGGTAGCCGGGCGAGGTGAAGCCGAGCAGCCCCGCCAGGTGACCTTCCTGGAAGATCCACGTGACCACGCCGAAGGACGCGACGATGGACACGCCGTTCATCACGATGGCCTTGAGGGGCAGCACGACCGAACCGAAGGCGACGAACAGCAGCACGAGCATGACGGCCGCCACCATGAGCGCCATCCACGGCAGGTGGCTGCCGATCGAGTCGATGAGGTCCACCGCGTCGGCGGTCGGTCCGCCGACCAGGGCGGTGGCGCCAGTCGGCGGGTCGACGGCCCGGATGCCCTTGAGCACGTCCTGGCTGCCTGCGGTCTGGGAGTTCCCCAGCCAGGTCGCCTGCACCAGGGTGAGCTGTTGGCCGTCCACGGACCTGGTCGCCACGGCTTGCGCCTGGGTGACCCCGTCAACCGCCTTCAGGCTGGTCAGGTAGGCCGAGGTGGCCGCCTCGTCCGCTCCGCGCAGCATGATCGACGCCGTGGAGGTCTCGCCACCGAAGAGGTCCGCCTGCAGGTCCGCGGCCTGGCGGCTGGGCGAGCTCACCGGCAGCACGCGCTCGTCGACGCTGCCCCACTGCGCCCCCAGGAACGGGCTGCCCAGCGCGAGCAGACTGATCACGATGGCCACGAGGTAGGCGACGGGGCGGCGCATCACGCTGTGCGCGACCCTGGCCCACGTGCCGTGCACCACTTCGTGGTCGGAGCCGTGCACCTCGTCCGGGGTGCGCGCATCGGCGACGTGCGCACGCGAGCCGCGGCGCCACGGCATACGGCCGAACTCGATGCGCGGCCCGAGCACACCCAGCAGGGCCGGCAGCACCGTCAGTGCCGCCAGCATGGCGACCAGCACGGCGGCCATGCCGCCATAGCCCATGGAGCGCAGGAAGTTCTGGGGGAACAGCAGAAGCGAGGCGAGCGACGCGGCGACGATCAGGCCGGAGAAGAGCACGGTGCGACCGGCGGTGGCCATTGTGCGGACGACGGCGGCGCGGACGCTGTCCCTGGACGTGTCCGGCTGGTGGGCCAGCTCCTCCCGGAAACGGCTCACGACGAAGAGCGCGTAGTCGATCGCCAGACCCATGCCGAGCAGGGTGATGACGTTGATCGAGAAGATCGAGACGTCGGTGACTCCCGTGATGAGGCGCACGACCGCGAAGGCGCCCATCACGGCGATCCCGCCGACCAGGGTGGGCATGAGGGCCGAGACGAGGCTGCCGAAGATCAGCAGGCTGAGGAGGAAGACGATCGGCAGCGAGATCGACTCGGCGCGGGCGATGTCCTTGGAGACCTGGTCGTTGACGTCGCCGAAGACCGCCCAGCGGCCCCCCACGCTGGTGCTCAGTCCCGGGGCGTCGAGGTCATCCTTGACGGCTTCCCAGTTGTCGCTCTTGGCGTCCTGGCTGGAGCCGGCGAGCGTGACGATGACCCGCGTGGCGTGCCCGTCACTGCTGACCAGTCCGGGCGACTTCGTGCCGTAGTAGGTCACCGCCCCGGCGACATCGCTCTGGGGCAGCGCGGTCACCGTGTCGGTCACCGCGCGCTGGAACGCCGGGTCCTCCACCCGCAGGGTCGGGCTGGAGTAGACGACCACGAGGTCGGTCTCCCGCCCCGGGAAGGTCGCCTGCTCGAGGACGAGCTCCTTGGCCGAGTCGCTGGCGGGGTCGTCGAACCCGCCGTTGGAGAGACTCCCGAACACCCCTATCCCGTAGGCCGCGGCGGCCAGGACCACGGCTATCCCGCCGAGGAGGACCAACCAAGACCTTCGTGCCACGAACTGACCCCACCTGTGCATCCGAACCACTCCCTCGCAACCCCGCATCACTGATGTTTACAGCAGTAACAGTGATGGGTGTAAACTAAGTTGTCAAGCGTTCATGGTTAACTCTTCGAAACAGCTCTCACCCCAGTTCGTGCACGAGGAAGCAGGGAGACAGATGACGGCGGTTCCGACCCGGCGAGAACGCCAGCGGCAGGCCACGTTCGACGAGATCGTCGACGTCGCGCGACAGCTGCTCCGCGACGGCGAGGACGTCTCGGTGCGGGCCGTCGCCCAGGAGATGGGCCTGACTCCCCCGGCGCTCTACCGCTACGTCGACAGCCACGCCGAGCTGATGGTGCGGGTGGCGCGGTCGATCTTCGAGGACGTGGTGGCGGCCATGACAACCGCCAGGGACCAGCAGGAGCCGGACGACCCGGCAGCGCAGATCGTCGCCTCGTCGGCGGCGTTCCGGAAGTGGGCGCTGACCAACCGCAACGAGTTCCAGCTCGTCTTCGCCTCGTCGACGTCCATTGCGCTCGACGAGGCCGCGGCCCAGGAGCCGCAGGTGATCACGTCCCTGGACGCGTGCCTGCCCGAGGAGTCGGGCGTGAAGATGTTCGGGGCGTTCTTCAGCGAGATCTTCGGGCGGCTGTGGGTCAAATACCAGTTCCACATCCCGTCCGACTCCGACCTCGACCCAGACCTGCTCGAGGTGCTCCGCAGCGAGATCAAGCCCCCCGAGGTGACGGATCCGCTGGGCGGTCCGACGCCGGGCATGATCTGGATGTTCGAGCGCTCGTGGTCACGGCTCTACGGCACGGTCACGCTCGAGGTGTTCGGCCACGTGCACCCGGCGTTCATCTCGACGGGAGCATTGTTCGGCGCGACCATGCTGGACATCGGACGCGAGCTCAGCATCGACGGCGAGTGGCCGCGGCTCCAGAAGGTGGCCCGCGCCCAGTATTGATGACTCAGGCTGAGGACTCAGGCTGAGGACTCAGGCTGAGAGGAGGCTCAGGCCTTCTGACGCTCGAACGTGACGAGCACCCCTTCGGTGCCGCCCGGTCCGATGCGTCCCTTGACCTCCACCGCCGTGACGGACTTCGCCTGCCAGCCCTTCTCGGCCCACTCGTTGAGGACCTTCTCCAGCTTGTCGGCGCTCATCTTGCCGCCGATCAGCCCTTCGCGGACCTGGACCACCTTGTACTCGTACATGCCCGCAGCCTAGAGCGGACTCCGACGCTCGGCCGTTGGATTGGTCAGGTCAGGACGCGTGGCGCAGTGGTGGCGGCAGAGCCTCGACGCCGTCGGGCGACGCGAGGTAGAAGCCCAGCAGCCGCACCCGGTGCCGTGCACAGGCCTCGATGGTCTCCTGGTGCCAGGCGCGGTCGTTGTCGGTCGGCGTGACGCCACGGCGGCGGCCGCGAGCGACGAGAATCGCCCCGTCGGTCTCACCGACCATCGGCAGCAGCAGGTCCAGCAGGCTGCGCACGTCGGCGGGGGGCGCTTCGGATGGCACGTCGGACAGGACGACCGGCTGCACTCCCCGATCCGCCCCGTCGCACACCATCAGGGCCAGGGCGCCGTTGCGGCGCTCCTCGATGCCGAGGATCAGGTCGACCACGTCGGCCTGAATCGTGGTGTCCGTCAACGGAATCGTGCGCAGGTCGCGTGGCAGGTCTTCGTAGCTCATGCCACGAATGCTGCCCGAAACCGCGGCCCCTCCCCGAAGTTATCCCCAGCCCGAGTCAGCGGCGGACCACGCGACGCAACAGGCGCAGGTCGTCGCGAAGCCGTGGGGGCACCGGCAGGTGGAGCGAGGTCAGCGCCTCCTCGTAGGCGGTCATCGCCGACACGAGGTGGCCGCGCGCGATCGTGAGCAGGTTGGCGTCCGAGGGCGGACGCCGATGCGCGGCAACCTCCGCCTGCGCGGACGTCATGGCCGCGTGCAGCTCTGCGAGCAGCGCCCGACCGGAGGAGGACAGTGGTCGCTCCGGGAGTCCCGAGACAGCTCCCTGCGCGCCTGCCTGCTTCATCACCGTGGTCATCGCCCATCGCGACGGACTCGGCATCACCCGGTCGGGTTTCGCCACCATCGTCGCGTTCACAGTACGCCCCGGCGTCGGGCCACCGGCGGGCGACCCGGGAGCTCGGCCGACCACGCGGCATACCGAACGTCGTGGAGGTGGCACCTCCTTCGGTCAGCTTCGCCTCGGACGAACGGAGGGGGTCGGTCGGATTGGGTGACTGGTCCTGGTCGCGGACTCCTAGCGTCCCTTCTCGTGAAGAACTTCCCCGTTGCCTCTGGTCGCGACACCGCCGATGCGTATGCCGCGTGGTGCCGCTGCGGTGGCACGCTTGCCGACGGTGCCCACCGGGTGTGCACAGGTGCGGCGGCGGTCCAGCACAGCGCACGGGTCGAGGTGCGGGCCGAGCTGCTGCTCAGCCGGCTCCGGGCGATCCACCTGATGGGGACGATGAACGGCGAGCTCCGCACGCTGTAGAGAACGCCCTCACGCTGCTGTCAGCCGCTGGTGACGGGACCCCGCGGGGCGCCACTGGCCAGGATGGCCGAGGTGAGTGCCTTGGCCGCCTCGGCAGGGGCCTGGCGGTTGGTGAGCAGCATGAGGTCGAGGTGCGGCAGCTTCGGCAGGCCGCTGGAGGTGGGGAGCTCGACCAGGTCAGGCGGCATGAGGGTGCGCGCCATGACGGAGATGCCCAGGCCCGCCCGGACGGCGGCCAGCACTCCGTTGACGCCACGGACGGTGCAGGTGATCCGGCTGCGGCGGCCGACGCGTTCGAGCGCCTGGACGCTGATCGCCCGGCTGAGGCTGGGCGCCTGGTAGACGACGAGGGGGACCGGTTGCTCGGGGTCCACCCGCGCGCCGTCGACTCCCGCCCACACGAGCTGGTCGCGGCGCACGAGCTGTCCGCGGGCCAGGGTCGAGGTGCCTGCGTTGCGCTTGACGAAGGCGACGTCGAGGTGACCTGACTCGATGCGCCTCAGCAGCCCCTCGTTCTGCAGGACGGTCAGCTCGAGGTCGATCCGCGGATAGAGCTGACGGAAGTCCCGCAGGATCCGCGGCAGGGGTGTGAGGGCGAGGTCGTCGGTCACCCCGAAGCGCAGCCGACCGGCGAGGTGCGAGCCGGTGAAGTAGCCGACGGCGCGCTCCTGCGCGGCCAGGATCTCGCGGGCGAAGCCGGCCATCGCCTCGCCGTCCGAGGTGAGCGCGACACTGCGGGTGTCCCGGACGAACAGCGGCCGCCCGACGGCCTCCTCGAGGCGGCGCACGTGCTGGCTGACCGTGGGCTGACGGATTCCGAGGGCCTCGGCGGCCCGCGTGAAGCTCAACGCCTGGGTCACGGCGAGGAAGGTGCGCAGCAGTTCTGGTTCGTACACGACAACTCCTGTGGGCGACATGGGGCGACGCAGTGCGGCGCGGGGCGGCGCCGGCGCCATGACCCCGACGAACTGGCAGTCATTGCAGAACGCAATGACACTTATATTACTCATTCTGTCTCAGAATGCCGCGACCGGACTCCCACGGCGCGCACACTGGAGGTGAACGCAACCAACCCAGACACGAAACCGTCCAGGACGATCCATGAGCTCCACCGCTGCCAACACAGTCCACCTCTCCGATCCCACACTCCCCCAACATGTTTCACGCACCTTCCCCTCGCTCGCGAATCGCAACTTCCGGCTGTTGCTGACCGGCCTGCTGATCTCGGGGACTGGCGGGTGGATCCAGCGCATCGCCCAGGACTGGCTGGTCCTGACGCTCACCGACAGCCCCACAGCGGTCGGCATCACCACCGCCTGCCAGTTCCTCCCGACCCTGGCTCTGGGCCTGCACGGCGGGCTGCTCGCCGACCGCTTCCCCAAGCGCGGCATCCTGCTCGCCACCCAGGTGTCGATGTCCCTGACTGCGGCAGCACTTGCGCTCCTGACGCTGAGCGGGCGCATCGAGGTGTGGCAGGTCTTCCTCCTCGCCGGCGTCCTCGGCGTCGTGACGGCCGTCGACAACCCCGTGCGACAGTCCTTCGTGTCGGAGGTCGTCGAGGGCCCGCAGCTGCCCAACGCGATCAGCCTGGTGTCCTGCACGTTCCAGATCGGCGCGATGGCGGGTCCCGTCATCGGTGGCGTGCTCATGAGCAGCGTGGGTGCGGGCTACGCCTTCGCGGCCAACTCGCTCACCTTTGCGGCGCCGGTCACTGCCCTCCTGCTCATGCGCGGAACAGGCCGCAGCCAGGCGGTGTCCATCGAAACTCCCGCCGCTGCCTCGCCGGGCATCCGCGAGGGTCTCGACTACGCGCTGCGCACGCCGACGGTCCTGTGGCCGGTCGTGATGGTCGGGGCGTTCGGCTTCTTCACGATCAGCCTGCCCGTCACGCTGGCCGCCTTCGCCAAGGAGGAGTTCCACTCGGGGGCGAGCGGTCTGGGCCTGCTCAACGGGGTCGTGGCCGTCGGCGCCCTCGCCGGCGCCCTCACCACCGCGCGGCGCAGCAAGCCGCTGCGCCTGCGGACCGTGGGCCTGGCCGCCTGGGCCCTGGCGATGGCGATGCTGCTCGCCGCTGCAGCACCCGACCAGCTCTCCTTCACCCTCCTGCTCGTGCTCGTCGGCGCTGCCAACCTGGGCTTCCTCACCTCGGCCCAGTCGCTGGTCCAGCTCGCCACCGCCGACCACCTGCGCGGACGGATCGTCGGCCTCTACATGCTGGTGTTCATCGGCAGCGGAGCACTCGGTGGTCCCGTCGTGGGGTTGCTGGCCGAACACCTCGGTCCGCGCACCGGCCTGCTGGTCTCCGGGGCGGTCCCAGCCGTGGTGACGATCCTCGTGTGCCGCCACCTGGCTCACACCGCGTCGCTGCGGATCGGACTCACCGCCTTCTCGGTCCGCGTGGTGCGACCATCGGTGATGCCTCGCGGCTGAGGTGAGGTGCCCGCACTGGTGGGCACGCGGCATACCCGTCAGTGGGTGGATCGGGTCAGCGAAGGCGCGGGGCGAATGGGCGAACCGCCCGACGAGGAGCACAGCCCGCTCTCCCTAGCGTCGAGGGCATGAACAGCTCCCTTCCCCTCGCAGCGGGCACCATCGCCACGGTCGTCTTCGCGGCCAGCGCGTTGCCGATGCTGGGGAAGGCTGCCCGCAGCAAGGACCTCAGGTCCTACAGCCGCAGCAACCTCGTCCTGGCCAACGTCGGCAACCTCGTCTACTCGCTGTACGTCTTCCACCTGCCGCCGGGCCCGATCTGGATGTTGCACACCTTCTACATCGTCACCTCGGGCCTGATGCTCTTCTGGAGCCTGCGCTACCGGACCGCGATGACGACCTCGTCCGTCACATCCCCCGGGAGCGAGCCATGCGCACCGAACACATCGAGACAGTGATCATCGGGGCCGGTCAGGCCGGCCTCGCCACCGCCCACCACCTCCAACGGTTGGGCCGCCCCTGCGTCGTCCTCGACGCGGCCTCCCGGGTGGGCGACGGCTGGCGTCAGCAGTGGGACAGCCTGCGGCTGTTCAGCCCGGCGTGGGCCGACGGCCTTCCGGGGATGGCCTTCCCGGCGCCGCGGTGGGCCTTCCCGACCAAGGACGAGTTCGCCGACTACCTCGAGGAGTATGCCGCGCGCTTCCGGCTGCCGGTGCGGCTCGACACCCGTGTGGAGAAGGTGTCGCCACTGCCCACCCTGCCCGACGCCCTGGTCGGGTCGGCTGGCTACGTGGTCACGACGGCCGGAGGGCAGATCCACGCCGACCACGTCGTGGTGGCCACCGGCACCTTCGGGCGGACGCCCCACGTGCCGAGTTTTGCCGACCAGCTCGACCCGTCGATCCGGCAGCTGCACTCCAGTCAGTACCGTCGCGCCGCGCAGCTCCCCGAGGGCCGGGTTCTGGTCGTCGGCGCCGCCCACTCAGGGTGCGACATCGCCTATGAGGTGGCGGCCGGCCGCGCCACCGTGCTGGCAGGGCCGGACACCGGTCAGATCCCGGTGCCGTTCAGCTCACCCCTGTTCAAGGTGGTCTTCCCGACCATGCTCTTCGTCTTCCGCAACGTGCTCACGCGGTCAAACCCGTTGGGCCGCAAGGCCAAGGAACACTTCCGCCATGGTGGGCCGCGACTGCGCATCCAACAAAGGGACCTCGCCGAGCGCGGGGTGGACTGGGTGCCCGGTCGGGTGGTCGGCGCCAAGGATGGCCTGCCACTGCTCGACGACGGGCGCGTCGTCGACGCGCGAACCGTGGTGTGGTGCACGGGGTTCCGGCAGGGGTTCGACTGGATGGAACTGCCCGTCCTCGACGAGGAAGGATGGCCGCGGGAGCTCCGTGGGGTGCCAGAAGGAGTCGCGGGGCTGTACTTCTGCGGCCTCCAGTTCCAGTACGCCGCCTCCTCGATGTTGATCTACGGTGCCGGCCGGGACGCCAAGCACGTCGCCACCCGCATCGCCAGCAGCGCCACCGCCCGGATCGGCCAGGAGCGGCGCCACGCCCGATCCGCCGGCCAGTCCGTGGCCTCCTGACCAGCACAGGCGCCGCCTCCCGACCCAAGTCACCAGACCTGCCCCGGTGCGGAACGGGGACTGCGGGACCTCGCCATCGGCGACGTCGCATCAGCCTCGTGGGCGAGGTCTTGGGCAGGGCAGCGCGCGTATTCTCCGAGGAGGAGGGTGCGATGAGCATCGACACAGGTGTCGTCGAGGGCCGGGAGGCCTATGCGCGCCGGGCCTGGGGCACGGCGTACGACCGGCTGAGCGCCTTCGACACCGGCCATCTCTCCCCTGCCGACCTCGGGCTGCTGGCGGTGGCCGCCTACATGGTGGGTGACCGGGACACGACAACCGCTGCGCTGGAGGGCTCCTTCCACCAGCACGTCGAGGCCGGGGAGGCTCTGGCTGCCGCCCGCGACGCGCACTGGCTCGGGTACGTCTTCAGCGCCAACGGCAGCCCGGCGGTCGGCGCCGGCTGGGTGTCCCGCGGAGCACGCCTGCTGGCGGACCAGCCCGAGGACTGCGTGGAGCGGGGCTACCTGCGCATCCACGAGATGATTCCGCTGGTCTACGCAGGTCGCTTCGCGGAGGCGCTCGAGGTCGCCACCCAGCTCCTGGAGATCGGGCAGCGTTGGGGTGAACCGGATCTCGTGGCGTTCGGGATGGCCAGTAGCGGTCGGCTGCTGCTCTATGCGGGCCGGGTTCCCGAAGGGCTGACGCTGCTCGACGAGGCCATGCTGGGCGTCACCGGCGGCGAGGTCTCGCCGATCCTCACGGGCGAGATCCTGTGCCTGATGATCGAGGCCTGCCAGGAGGTTGCCGACTACGGGAGGATCACCGAGTGGACAGGGGTGCTGTCGCGCTGGTGTGACGCGCAGCCCGACCTGGTGCCCTTCACCGGGCAGTGCGCAGTGCACCGAGCCCAGGTCCTGCGTGCACATGGTGACTTCCCGCTGGCCCTGACCGAGCTCGCCCGCGCTCGTGAGCGGTATGCCGCGAACGGATCGCCGCCGGCCACCGGGCTGGCGCTGTACGAACAGGGAGAGATCCAGCGGATCCAGGGCGAGTACGCCGCTGCCGAGGCGGCCTTCGCCCAGGCACGCACCCATGGGCACGAGGCCCAGCCGGGCCTCTCCCTGCTGTGGCTGGCCCGGGGTCGCACCGCAGCAGCAGCGGCGTCGATGCGACGGCTGATGAACGAGGCGCACGACCCCGTCACCCGCGCGCAGCTCCTGCCAGCAGCGATCGAGGTGCTGCTCGCGGACGGCGACAGTGACGCTGCCCGGGTGGCCGCCGAGGAGCTGCGGGAGACCGCCGACAGCTTCGCGTGCGATGGCCTCTCGGCCCGTGCCGCGTATGCCGTGGGCATCGTCGCGCTCGACGCCGGCGACGCCGCGGGAGCGCTGGGTCCCCTGCGTCGGGCCTGGAAGATCTGGATCGACCGAGGTGGCCGGTTCGAGGCAGCACGGGCCAGGGTG
Source organism: Pedococcus sp. P1_H8 (assembly GCF_056405175.1). Lineage (NCBI taxonomy): Bacteria > Bacillati > Actinomycetota > Actinomycetes > Micrococcales > Intrasporangiaceae > Pedococcus > Pedococcus sp. P1_H8. The sequence continues at coordinate 41,751 of NZ_JBFUCP010000012.1, read as the reverse complement.
CGGATCGGCCTGGCCTACAGGGCGCTCGGCGACGAGGACTCGGCCCAGTCGGAGCTGACCGTGGCTCAGCGGGCGTTCGTGGAACTCGGAGCCAGGCCGTCCCAGCACGAGGTCGAACGGCTGTTGGCCCACGACCTGCCGGACGGGCTCACCGCTCGAGAGGTCGAGGTGCTGCGCCTGGTCGCACAGGGGCGGAGCAACCCGCAGATCGCGTCTGTTCTGTTCCTCAGCCAGAAGACCGTGCAGCGCCACCTCAGCAACATCTTCACCAAGATCGGGGTCACGTCGCGAACCGCCGCAGGCGTCTACGCGTCGGAGCACGACCTGGCCTAGGGGTCTGGCACCTCCTGCACTTCCCAGGGCCTCAGCCGCTCGGGTGGGCGCGGCACTTGTTGCCTCCTGGTCGTCACCAGACCCCCCAAACCGGCGGTCGGTGACGATCTGTGCGCAACAAGTCCCATGCGCGCGTGACTTGTTGCCTCCTGGTGGTCACGGGACCCCGAAACCCGGGGGTCGGTGACGATCTGTGCGCAACAAGTCCGGCGGCATGACTGCCTTCAGCGGGAGTAGAGCCTCGCCTTGGCCGTCTTCACGGTCAGGGTCTCGGGGGTGCCCTGGATCGTGACGTCACCCGGGATCGTGATCCAGGTGCCGCCGTTCACCCGATACTGCCCGGCGTACGTGACGTCGGCTCGCACCTGGTAGCTGCCGCCTTTGGCGTACTCGTGACGGATGTCGCCGCTCGGGTACGGGCCACCCAGGGAGTTCGTGCGCTCGCTCGTGCCATCCCCGTAGACGTAGACCACGGCCTTGAGTCGGGGGCGGATGTCGACCCGGAAGCCGGCCATCCGCGCCGGATCCACTGCGTCCACCTCGTCGGGCTGGTAACCCTTGGACGGCCACCGCAGTTCGAAGTAGGTCGGCAGCGTCACCAGCGTGACATTGCCTTCGGGCTGGATGTTGACGGTGGCGAGCGCGAAGTCGGTGTCGTGGAAGGCCGCCCTGATCTGCGCCATCGTGAGGCGCGGCTGGACGCCCGGAATCAGCTCGGGCAAGCAGGTCACCCCCAGTCGCTGCCAGTCCGGAGCAGCGATGGGTTGGTCCTGCTTGTCGACGGGCGCGCCGCTCTTGTCGATCCGGGCTTCCCAGACGGCCAAGGGCGGACCCTGACCCTGGGCAGGCGTGTTCCTTTCGCAACGAGCGTCCGCACCACACGCGTCGTCGGTGTCGTTGTCCGGCCGAGCGCCACCGCACAGCCCCGTCGACGCGTACACAAAGAAGGGCCCCTTCTCCCCCGGGAGACCGACCCGGCCAGCCTTCGCCTGGAGTTGCCTCATGTAGGAGGGACCAAGCGTGTGAACACTCGCGCCGGACTCGGTGTACTCGCCGTTTGTGCCGTCGCATGACGGCGGGCACGCTGCCCACGCCGCGTGTGGAGGGGCCAGCGAAAACAGCAGGACGCCCAGCAGGCAAAGGGCAATGCGCCGAATCATGCTTTGTCCGCCCCATAGAGCTTCCAGGAACTGTCGACCCAGACAATTGCGATGCTCACAGGCAGCGACGAAACCTCATCCTGATGCACCCTCTTGCCGTCCCGATCGACCACCCATGCTCCCAGCTGCGAAGATGTCGCCTGGAAATAGAGCTGCCCCTTGGGCGCGCCATCCAACTTGCCCAGGCCTTTGAGGGCCAGCGGAGGGGATGAGTACCTACCTCCGCCGGCGACAAGGTCCTTGACCGATTGTTCGTTTCGTTGACAGAAGACACATGAGGGGGCGGCAATGCCTGCAATAACGCCGACCTTCGGTTCCTGGAGGACCTTGTTGAGGGTCGCGTAGTAGTACTCGACAAAGGCTTGGCCGCCCTCGACTGTTTGCGCCCGGGCCGCCGCCGGGTAGCCGTCGGCTGGTCCGCTCGTGGTGGTCGTGCTGGGCGCTGGTGAGCTCATCGTTGAATTGCTGGACGTCGTCGAGCTGCTCGGCGGCGGGTTGTCCCCACCCGAGCAACCCACCAAGCCCAGCAGTACGACAAGTCCGCACACGGCATACGCACGCACAGAACTCACGCTCGATCTCCCCTTCAGTAGCCCCCCGCTACTCGATCGCACGCGAGTCTATGCAAACAGAGGACAACTGGCCCAGCATCATCCACAGGACGGTCACCTACCGGAGACCCGCAAGAGGACCCCGCGACTTTCACCCCGTGCACCGACCCCTGTGGATAAGTTGCTGGGCTCCCTCGCCGCATCCCAGAGACTCACTCTCATGACCGGAACACCTGCGCTCCGTGGAGCCACCGCCGTCGTCCTCCTCTGCCTGCTGTCGGCCTGCTCCAGCCCCGGCGACCAGGAGCGCCACGACGGCGGCTCGCCCACGCGGCCCCAACAGCAAGGGCCGCTGACGTCTGCGGCCGTGACCAGCCCCGCCCCGGTGCACCTCACCGTGGAGCAGGCGAGGGCCATCGCCCTGGTCGGCCAGCGACACGCAGACCAGAGTGTCGCCACGCCGCCGGAGAACGCACTGAAGGGCTCGAACTTCTGCAAGCACGACAGCCCGTACGAGGCGCCGCCCGGACAGGGCTGGGTCAGCGTGACCTCCGCGCCAAACAACGCGACCACAGGCTTGTCCGCCGCCACCAAGCTCGATCACACCGCAGTGGGCACGGCCGTGCTCGATGGGCCGGACAGGATCGCCGAGATCGACGAGCTCATCAAGATCTGGTCCTCCTGCCCGGGCCCGAAAGGCACCGTCCGCACCAAGCTGCCCACCACCGTCACGGCCGACGCCATCGCGCTGATGCAGATCGAGGAACCCAAAGCTCCAGCCGCCGAGCGCCACCAGGTCGACGCGTACGCCCGCGTGGGCAACGTCTTCATCGTCTGCGAGGCGAAGGGGCCGCACCAGGGGACGCCACGCGCGACGGTCACGTCCTGCCTCACGGATACGGTCGCCGCGGCCAAGGGGCTGTCGGCACCCACCGTCACCGATCGCATCGGGACCTTCATGCTGGCGGCGCAGTTCGCGGCCAAGCGTTGGGTGACGGCGTCGGGGAAACGTCATCAACCAGCCGTGCCCCACGGCAAAGGATCCTGACCTCGCGACCGGTTCAGCAACCGTCTCGATCTCGACGCCGCCAGCACCAGGCGCCGAGGCAGGCACCGACGTCGGCGAGGCGACGATCCAGGTGTTCGACTCGCCTTCCGAGGCCAAAGCGAAGGTTGTCGAGCTGAAGGCACGCCTCTCGAGCTGCCCCAAGACCTGGACCGACAGGCCGAATACCTACCCGTCCCCCGCGAAGATCACGGCACTGACCCCCAACGCCATCGGCGACGGTGGCGCGACGCTCTCGTGGCAGGTCAAGTACCGAGCCTTCTCCCACCCCACTCGCAGCCGCGAACTGGTCTTCAGCTCCGGACGCGTGGTGGTTCACTTCCACGGATTCAGTGGCAGCCCCGCCGCCGTGAAGGCGCAGCAGGCCGCAGCAGCGGAGTTGGCGGCATACCTTCCCCGTGCGTTGTCCCGCGCTGGCTGACTCGCCCTGCGCGGGCATCGCTGTGGAGCGGCCCGGCGCCGAGCTCGCTCAGCCGCTGGCGGGCCCTCAGGCCTGGAGGCCACCTGCCAGTCGGCCGAGCGCGTCGTCCCAGTGCTGCAGGTCCGCGCGAGGGTCGCCGGCGATGCCGCGTCCTTCGTGGAAGACCTCGACCTTCGTCCCGTCGCCCTCGGGTCGGAGCCGGACGTCGAGCATGCTCAGCGGCCCGTCCTCGTGGGGGTGCCAGGTGACCCGCACCTGTTCGACGGGATGGAAGCTGCGTACGACGCCGTACGACCCGTCAGCCGCGTGCCACGGCTCGCCCTTGTTGCCGATGCGGGCGCCCTCGCCAAAGAGGGCTTCGGTGCCGGCTGCACTGATCAGGTGCTGCCAGACCTGCTCGACCGGTGCGGGGACCACAACCCGCGCGTGCACGCCTGCCTCCAGGTCGCCGGCGTCTGCGTCTGCGTCGTCCGGGACCGTTTCGACCACACTGCTCATGAAGAACCTCCGTCCGAGGGCCACTCCCCGGGTGGGCGTGACCCACGAGGTCCAGTCGACCAAGCCTTGGGCTCGCTGGCAACAGCAGCGGGCAATATTTCAAGACGACAACAGTGAGGTATGCCGGGTGGTGACCACCCGGCATACCTCACCTCGTGCGCCCCCTGGCTCAGACGAGGGACTCGGTCAGGACCGCGCCTGCACGCTCGCCACGACGGGACCCCTTCGCCACCAGCCGCCCGCCGAACACCAGCGTCCAGACGAGGTAGACCGGGATCGTGAAGTAGAACGGCAGCAGGATCCCGCAGATGCCGGCCACGACGGAGAAGGTGCTCAACCAGCGCGGCAGTCCGGCGCGAGCCGCCAGCAGGATCGCCACGACGCCGGTGAAGAACGCCGGTCCACAGAGGGACAGCAGGTTGCCGATCTCGCTGATCGTGTAGACGACCGGGTGCGGCACGCCCTGCTGGACCGCCGCGCCTCCCTCCGCGAGAGCCACGACGAGGCCGCCTCCGACGAACGCGCCGACCACGCTGATCGCTGCGCCGGCCACCGAGAGCCCCCACGCTGTCTCCCCCACGACACCGCCCAGCCGGCGCAGACCGTGGCCGAACGCGAGCAGCCCGAGGGCCGCGAGGGCCCCGAGGTACCAGAAGGCTAGCGAAGTCGCGTAGTGGCTCGGGTCGACGTAGCCCGCGACGATATCCGGCTCGTAGTCGCCCCCCGGACCGCCGGCGCCGACAAAGGCAGCGGTGGTGCCGACCGCATAGACCAGCAGCCCGATGCCGGCGCTGCGTGGAATGGTGTTCATGGTTCCTCCCCTTGGTGGTGTTGACACCGTGGTGGTGTCGCCCTCAACGACGGTAGGAACCCGGGCCCACCGCGTCGTCCTGCCAGGGCACGAAATCGCGGTGTCCGACAGCAGGATTCGCGCATCCTCCGCAAGGAGGACGTGAAGTCGTCCCCGCGGGCGTACCTTCGGTTCGTGACGCGCAGGAACTGGGCGTTCGACATCGCCGTCGCGGCGGTGGTCGGCGTCCTCGGGCAGCTCGAGGCGTGGTGGGGGGTCACCTCGACCCACCGCCAGGGACCGCTGTGGGCCCAAGCCCTCCTGTATGCCGTGACGGCCGTCGTCCTCGCGGGTCGCCGGGTGAACCCCCTTGCGTGCCAAGGGGGAATCCTTGTCGCGAGCACCGTGGAGTTCGCGGTGTTCGGCGCTCCCGAGGGCAACGGCGTGATGCTGCCCATGGTGATCGCCTCGTACACCGTCGGCCGACAACTGCCGTCGCGCCGGGCCTGGTGGGGACTGGTCCTGGCGGCGGCGTTCTGGCTGTCCTGGTCGAGTCTGGACCCGACCAGCGAGGGCGCCACCCTGACTGAGCACCTGCTCACGCTGATCTGGCTGGGCCCCTCGGTCATCGCGTGGCTGGTCGGCGCGCTCGTGCGGCTCACGGTCCTCAACACCGAGCAGCGGCGCGTCAACCGTCAGCAGCGGGCCTCGCAGGCCGTGGCCGAGGAACGCAATCGCATCGCGCGCGAGCTGCACGACGTCATCGGGCACAGTGTCAGCGTGATGACGGTCCAGGCCTCAGCCGTGCGTCGTCGCCTCACCCCCGACCAGGCTGCGGAGCGGCAAGCACTGGAAACCGTTGAGGCAGTGGGCCGGGAAGCCCTCGCCGAGATGCGCCGGATGGTCGGCGTCCTTCGGCAGTCGGGAGACGAGACGCAGCTGGAGCCACCCCCGGGTCTGGACCAGCTGGACCGGCTCGCGGAGAAGTTCCGCACCGCCGGGCTGCCGGTCGACCTCGAGGTGACCGGCGCGGTGAAGGCCCTGGCACCGGGACTGGACCTCACGGCATACCGGCTCGTGCAGGAGGGGCTGACCAACACGCTGCGGCACGCGCGGAACCCTCGCCGCGCGGCGGTGGCCATCGACTACGGCGCGGAGCGGATCGAGCTCGCGGTGCGCGACGACGGGCAGCCGGCGTCCAGCACAGCTCCCCCGGCCGAGGCCGGCAGCGGTCTGCTCGGGATGCGGGAACGCGTTGCGGTGTATGGGGGTTCGCTCGTGGCTCGAGTGCGGCCGGAGGGCGGTTTCGAGCTCGTCGCCACCCTGCCACTGGAGTCGGCGTGATCGGCGTCCTGATCGTCGACGACCAGGCGCTCGTGCGGGCGGGGTTCCGGATGATCCTGGAGATCGAGCCCGACATCCACGTCGTCGGGGAGGCCGCCGACGGTGAACAGGCCGTCGCTCAAGTCGCGGCGCTGCGCCCGGACGTGGTGCTCATGGACGTGCGGATGCCCGGGGTCGACGGCATCGCGGCGACGCGGCGGCTCCTGGCGGACGGTGCGGCCCAGACGCGCGTGGTCATGCTCACGACCTTCGACATGGACGGCTACGTGTACGAGGCGCTGCAGGCAGGGGCGAGCGGCTTCCTGCTCAAGGACGTGCAGCCGGAGCTGCTGGTCGCGGGGATCAGGGCGGTGCACTCGGGCGAGTCACTGCTGGCTCCCACGGTGACGCGTCGGATGATCGAGTCGTACCTCGCGAGGCCCCGGGCGGTCGAGGGTGAGGCGAAGGATCGACTTACGTCACTGACGCCGCGTGAGCTGGAGACGCTGTCGTTGCTCGCGCGGGGGCTCACGAATGCCGAGGTCGCGGAGGAGCTGTTCGTCTCCGAGACGACGGTCAAGACCCATGTCGGGCGAGTGCTCATGAAGCTCGGCCTGCGTGACCGGGTGCAAGCCGTGATCTACGCCTACGAGACCGGCTTGGTCAACGGATCCGGCACGGACGGCACGCGCACGTAGCCGACTGCACCGACATGTCCCCTGACCTGCGGGAACGGCGCTGGCAGCGCAGAAGTGCCGGCCTGCCAAGATGGCGCCATGAAACCTCCGTTCGACCCGTCCAACGCACTCCGCTATGCCGCGCTCGCCCGGATGCTCGTCCGGCACGGTCGGTCGGACCTGGTCAGTGGCGCGGGATTCGACGAGTTCCTCGTCGAGGACGAGCGACCGGCCGGCGACACCTCGGCCGCGGAGTCCCTGGCCGATGACCTCGAGGCGATGGGTCCGACGTACGTCAAGCTCGGGCAGCTGCTCTCGACGCGCGTCGACCTGCTGCCGCCGGCGTACACGGAGGCGCTGACCCGCCTGCAGGACAAGGTCGAGCCGTTCCCGTACGACCAGGTCCAGCAGACCGTCGAGGACGAGCTGGGCGTCTCGATCCGGCACGCGTTCGCCTCCTTCGAGCAGACTCCCATGGCCGCCGCGTCCCTCGGGCAGGTGCACCGCGCGGTGCTGCCCAGCGGCAGGGAGGTCGTCGTCAAGGTGCAGCGGCCAGGGGTGCGCGAGGTGGTCCGCGACGACATGGAAGCGCTGGGCAAGATCGCCGCCTTCGCCGACGACCACACCGACGTCGGACGTCGCTACGGCTTCGGTCAGCTGCTCACGCACTTCCGCCGCTCGCTCGCGGGCGAACTGGACTACCAGCGGGAGGCGGCCAACCTGGTGCGTCTCGGCCAGCTCACCGCGGACTACCCGCGACTGGTGGTCCCCCAACCCGTTCCCGACTACACCAGTGGTCGGGTCCTCACGATGGACCTGGTGCCCGGCCGCAAGGTCACCGACATCGGTGCACTGGGCCTCCTGGACATCGACGGCGAGCCACTCGTGCGCGAGCTCTTCGCGGCATACCTGCGGATGATCCTCGTGGACGGGTTCCTGCACGCTGACCCGCACCCGGGCAACGTGCTCCTCACCCCGGACGGCCGGCTCGGCCTCATCGACCTCGGCATGGTGGCAACGGTCCCGCCCCGTGTGCAGGACAAGATCGTCAAGCTGCTCCTCGCGATTGGCGACGCCGACGGCGAAGAGGTGGCAACGGTGCTCGCCTCGATGGGAGAGCCGCTCGACGGCTATGACGCGGCACAGTTCCGCGACGAGGTCGCGGCGCTGGTGTCGCGGGCGGTGTCGCTGGGCGAGCAGGTGCAGGCGGGTGCCGTCCTGATGGAGCTGAGCCGACTCTCGGGAGTCCACGGTCTGCGCCCGCCACCGGAGATGACCATGGTGGCCAAGGCCCTGCTCAACCTCGACCAGGTGACCAAGCACCTCGACCCGACGTTCGCCCCCGCCACGGCGATCCGCGAGAACGTCGCCGACATCATGGGCAGCGGGCTGAACGTCTCGGCGTCCGGGCTGATGGCTGCGGCCATCGACGCCAAGGAGTTCACGGCGAACTTTCCCAGCCGCGCCAACGCCATCATGGAGAATCTCGCCGGGGGCAAGTTCTCGCTGCGGGTGGATGCCCTCGACGAGGCCCGCTTCCTGCACGTCCTCCAGCGGCTCGCGAACCGGCTGACCATGGGCATCGTGCTGGCGGCCCTCGTGGTGGGTGCGGCGCTCATGATGCAGGTGCCCACCGAGAACCGCATCCTCGGCTATCCCGCCATCGCCATGGTGTTCTTCCTCTTGGCAGCGCTGGGCGGAGCCGCGCTCGTCGTCTCGATCGTGCGGACGGACAGCCGAATCGCCAGGCAGGTGGCCACCGACCGCGACCCCACACCCTGACCGGCGGTGCTCCGAACCACTGGGTGGTCAGAACTGGTTGGTCAGAACCACTGGTGCGGACGCGGCCGGGACTCGCGCTGCCCGGCCAGCAGGCCTCGGCCGAACCGGACGACGGTCCAACACCACCAGCGGTCGATGTCTCGGGCCGCGAAGTCTGCGCGCCACTCCCAGTAGTCGCACAGCTGCGTGAGCTCGGCCTCGTTGAGGGCCAGACAGACATCCAGGAACCTGCCCGGGTGACCGATCGTCGGGTCGACGAAAGGGGGTCCGTCGTACGTGACCCAGGTGGCCCCCGCGTCGATCCGGTCCAGATCACCCATGAGGTGATCGTGGCCCGGATCGAGCGGATTCGCCTCCGTCGATCGATGGAGATCAGGGTCGCGCGGATGTTCCAGCCGACGGCCCCAGTCGCGGCCTCAGGCACGCGAGCCTCAGGCACGCGAGCCTCAGGCAGGCGAGCCTCAGGCGACGCGCTTCTGCGGCGCGGTCTCCTTCGTCTTGCCCGGGTCGCGCTCGACGATGTCGCCGAGGGCGTCGTCGATCTGCTTCATGGTGGCCGGCTCGAGCTTCACACCAGCGGCCTTGACGTTCTCGTGCACCTGCTCCGGACGCGATGCCCCGACTAGTGCGGACGCGACGTTGGGGTTCTGGAGCACCCAGGCGACGGCGAGCTGCGCCATCGACAGGCCGGCCTCGTCGGCGATCGGCTTGAGCACCTGGACGCGGGTGAGGACGTCGTCGTTCATGAAGCGGCTGATCATGTCTGCACCGCCCTTCTCGTCGGCGGCGCGCGAGCCCGCGGGCGGCTGCTGTCCCGGCTGGTACTTGCCGGTGAGCACGCCCTGGGCGATGGGGCTCCAGACGATCTGGCTGACGCCGAGCTCCTCACACGTCGGCACGACCTCGCCCTCGATGACCCGCCACAGCATCGAGTACTGCGGCTGGCTCGAGATGAGCTGGAAGCCGAGCTCCTTGGAGAGCGCGACGCCCTCGCGGATCTGGTCAGCCGTCCACTCGCTGACGCCGATGTAGTGGGCCTTGCCCTGGCGGACGACGTCGGCGAACGCCTGCATCGTCTCCTCGAGCGGGGTCTCGGTGTCGTAGCGGTGCGCCTGGTAGAGGTCGACGTAGTCCGTCTGCAGCCGCTGCAGCGAGCCGTTGATCGACTCCATGATGTGCTTGCGCGACAGGCCGGTGTCGTTCTTCCCACCCGGGCCGGTCGGCCAGTACACCTTGGTGAAGATCTCGAGGCTCTCGCGCCGCTCGCCCTTGAGCGCCTCGCCGAGGACGGTCTCCGCCTTGGTGTTGGCGTAGACGTCCGCGGTGTCGAACGTGCTGATGCCCGCGTCGAGCGCGGCTGCCACGCACTGCGCGGCGACGTCGTTCTCGACCTGGGAGCCGTGGGTGAGCCAGTTTCCGTAGGTGATCTCGGAGATCTTGAGTCCGCTGTTGCCGAGGTATCGGTAGTCCATGCTTCAACCGTATGCCGCGACCGGCCACCATGCGCAATCGACCAGCCACCGCCCACGCAACCACCCAACGCTCAGGCAGGTATGCCGGGTGGTCACCACCCGGCATACCTGCCTGGCTGTCTGTGTGCTTGGGTCTGGCTGCGTCAGTGCTGGGCGATCACGGTCCGCCAGCCGTAGTTGTAGGCGAACCCGGTCGGGGAGTTGTCGTCCGTCGCACTGGAGTCGAAGACGCAGAACTGCACCCACGCGGTGCCCTTCGCGAGCTCACCCGAGACGTAGCCGGTGCCGAACGGGTGGTCGACGAGCTTGACCGTGAACCGGTTGACGTGCCACTTGCCATCGCACTGGATGGTCTGTCCAGCAGGGTTGTTGGCGTACTGGTAGTTCGTGTCGTACCAGGCGGCCGAGGTCATCCCTGAACCCTCGGCGGTCGGGTCGGGACCGCCCTGCTTGATCGACGCCCACAGGTGCGTGCCGGTCTCCCCACCCCAGCACCGGAACTTGGCCTGGATGTAGGCGTTGCTGCCGTTGGCGACCACGTGGTCCCCCACCCAGGCGATCTCCGGGGGCGCAAGCTCCTCGGCGGAGGCTGAGCCGGCGGGCAATGCCATGGCGGTCACCAGGGCCAGCACTGCACCAGCAGCGACACGGGCAAGTCTCATCGGGTTCTCCTCATCCTCGTGGGAATCTCTCGCGCGGACCGGTTGTCGGCCCCGGCGCCCCTCGACGCTAGGCGGGCCCACCCTTCGGCAGGATCCCGCCGAAGGGTGACGGGGCGCACGCCGGATGCCGTAGCCGTCGGACGGGAGGTCGGGACTAAGGGCCCGGGTGCCGGGCGGTTCCGCACCGTACTTTCGGTATGCCGTCCACGCGGATGGCCGGGGTGAGGTGCGCCCCTCAACGCCTCACCGCGCGCACCACCCCGCGTCCCAGCCCACATCGACTCCCTGGAGAATTGCCACCATGGTCCCCGTCCTGGCCCTGCCCGCGCTGGTCCTGCCCACCCACGAACGCTGGTTCGTCGACTCCGCGCCCGCAGACTGGGGGTTCTTCCTGCGGCCCCTGCCGCTGACCCTCACCGCCGCGGTGGTCGTCGTGACCGTGGTGTGGCGCAGGGTGGGGCTTCGCTTCGACCGCCCCGAGCTGCCCGTACTGGGCGGGGTCGGACGGCTGGTGCCCTGGGTGCCGCGGCTGCTCGGGGTGCACCTCGGGGTGGCCCTGCTCGCGCTGGCGGCGTCGGGCGCTTTCGTCACGCCCGCCGTGGACGACCTGCACTCGGCTGGCGGCAGCATCCTCCTGCTGCTCGAGGCGACCCTCGGCGTCTGGCTCATCACCGGGTTCCAGCAACGGTCGGCGGCCGCGCTGACCCTGGCGCTGGGGCCGATCATGGCGGCGTTCACCGGGCCGATGGCGTTGCTGGAGTGCGCCAACATCGCCGCCGTCGCGGCCTTCCTCGTGATCGCGCCTGCGGGCGCAGACCGTCACGGCGCCACGACGTTGTCCGCCGCCCAGCTGCGGTGGGCGCTGCTCGCGCTGCGGGCCGGGGTGGGCGTCGCGCTGATCGCACTGGCGTTCACCGAGAAGTTCACCAACCCGACGATGGCGCGCGAGACGCTGGAGCACTACCCGGCGCTCAACGTGCTCAGCCTCGTCGGACTGCACGTGCCCACAGACGTGTTCATCGTCATCGCCGGAAGCATCGAGCTGCTGTTCGGCTTGCTCGTGCTGTCCGGGGCGCTGCCGCAGGTCGCGGTACTGGTGGCCATGGTGCCGTTCAACGCCACCCTGGTCCTGTTCGGCCAGACCGAGCTGGTGGGCCACCTGCCGGTCTACGGCGTCTTCCTGGCCATGCTCGCCTACGGCTCCAACCCGACGACCGCTGCTGCAGTGCGGTGGCTGCCGCGTAGGTCCGACGTGATGCTGCCGGCACGCCGTCCGGTCGCATCGGTCGCCCAGCGCTGAGGATTCCACGGGTGTCCCCGCCCACCGTGCGGTCGGCGGGGACACCCGTCGCGGCCCGGGATCTCAGGCGGAGATCGCGTGCTGTCGCCGCTCGCCCGAGCTGATCTCGATCTTGCGGGGCTTGGCCTGCTCCGCGACGGGGATGGTCAACCGGAGCACGCCGTCTCGATAGGCGGCCTCGACCCGGTCGACGTCGAGGCTGTCGCCCAGGAAGAGCTGTCGGCTGAACACGCCGCGCGGCCTCTCGGTCGCGATCATCTCCGCCTCGTCGGAGAGCCTGTCGCGCTCGGCCTTGACGGTGAGCACGTTGCGCTCCACGTCGAGGTCGATCGAGCCCGGTTCGACGCCTGGAAGGTCGAACTCCACGACGAACACGTCGCCCTGGCGCCAGGCGTCCATCGGCATCACGGTGGGGCGAGCCATCGTCCCGAATACCTGCTGTGCCAGCTGGTCCAGCTCGCGGAACTGGTCAGTCCGCATGAGCATCTCAACCACCTCCAGTGTTGTGAGGATCTTGTCTGTTGTGAGGGTCTTGTCTGTTGTGAGGGTCTTGTCTGTTGTGAGGGTGCTGCTTGACCCGACTTCGATCGGCTAGGATCTCAGCCATGGTCTGTAGATTTTTTAAGGCTGCAACACAGGATTTGTCAAGCCAGTGGCCGAGGATCGCATGAGCACCGCCGAGGGGCCTTCCGACCGCCCGCTCTACACGATCTCGGTCGCGGCCGATCTCGCGGGCCTGCCCATCCCGACGCTCCGCCTGTACGAGGAGCGAGGCCTGCTCCGGCCGGAACGCACACCGGGCGGCACCCGCCGCTACAGCGACGCCGATCTCGCTCGAATCGCCCGCATCAGCGAGCTGGCCGACTCGGGGATCCCCCTCACGGCGGTGGCCATGGTGCTGGCGCTCCAGGACGACAACGCCGACCTCACCACGCGCAACCGCAGCCTGCGGGCGCGCAACACCGACCTCATGCGGCACAACCAGCGCCTGCGCGGCGATGGAGACACCCCCGACAAGGACGCCTGATCAGCTGTCACAAGCCGGAAGGCTGTCTTGTCTTGATGGGTAGTGAGGTCACAGGTCACCGACAAGGGAGTGAATGATGAAGGTCTTCGTCGCAGGAGCCACCGGAGCCATCGGCCACCAGCTCGTGCCACAGCTGGTCGAGGCTGGCCACGAGGTCTACGGCATGACGCACCATGCCTCGAAGCAGCAGCTCGTCCGCGACCTTGGCGCCGTCCCGGTGGTCGCGGATGCGCTCGACGCCGATCAGGTTGCCCAGGCTGTGGGCCGCGTGCAGCCGGACGTGATCGTCCACCAGCTCACCTCCATCGGGCCGATGGACCTGCGCCACTTCGACCGCGCGTTCGCGACGACCAACCGGCTGCGCACCGAAGGCACGGACCACCTGCTCTCGGCCGGCCAAGCCGTCGGCGTGAAGCGCTTCGTCGCGCAGAGCTTCTTCGCGGCATACGAACGCACGGGAAGTCTGGTCAAGACCGAGGAAGATCCGTTCGGACCCCGCCCGGCCAAGGAGATGCGCGAGACGGTTGCAGCGATCCGGCACGTCGAGGACGCTGTCCTCGCGGCCACCTGGACCGAGGGAGTCGTGCTGCGTTACGGCGGCTTCTACGGGCCGGGGACCTCGCTCGGACCGGAGGGCGAACAGACCGAGGCGGTCCGCCGGCGCAAGTTCCCCGTCGTGGGCAACGGTGCGGGTGTGTGGTCGTTCATCCACATCGCCGACGCCGCGGAGGCGACGGTCGCGGCGATCGACCACGGCCGTCGGGGGGTCTACAACGTCGTCGACGACGACCCCGCCGCGGTGGCCGAGTGGTTGCCCGCCCTGGCGCGTACGTTGGGTGCCAAGGAGCCGATGCACGTGCCTCGTGTCGTGGGGCGGCTGCTCACCGGCGAGATCGGAGCGGTGATGATGACCGAGCTGAGGGGTGCGTCCAACGCGAAGGCGAAGCGCGAGCTCGGCTGGAGCCCGTCGCACCCGAGCTGGCGGCAGGGTTTCCGCGAGATGCTCACGGCGCCCGGCACCGTGAGCCAGGAGGTGACGTGAACGCAGGAGGCCCCGTGAGCGATCGGGAGGCACTGCTCGACGAGCTGCGTCCGACCGCGTTCGCTATCGCCTACCGCATGCTCGGCAGCGTGTCCGAGGCCGAGGACGTGGTGCAGGAGGCGCTGCTGCGAGTGCACCAGTCGCTCGACGCGGGTGACGAGATCACGTCGCCTCGCGCCTTCGTCGCCACCATCACCACCCGGCTGGCGATCAACGAGCTGCGTTCCGCCCGAGCCCGTCGCGAGCGCTACGTCGGCGAGTGGCTCCCCGAGCCGATCGTCACCGACGCCGCCGACGACCCCGCCAGGCACGCCGAGACCGCCGACTCGCTGTCGCTGGCGATGCTGGTCCTCCTCGAGAGCCTGTCCCCCGAGCAGCGCGCGGTGCTGCTGTTGCACGACGTGTTCGGCTACGGCTACCCCGAGATCACCGACATCGTGGGCAAGACGGAGGACAACGTCCGTCAGCTCGCCACGCGGGCCCGACAGCACGTCAAGGCACGCCGACCGCGGTTCGAGACCACCCGTGAGCAGCAGCGCGAGCTGGCGACGAAGTTCTTCGCCGCCGCCGAACACGGCGACCTCGCCGGACTCGAGGCGCTGCTCGCCCACGACGTCACGCTGACCGGCGACGGTGGCGGCAAGGTCCCTGCCCTGGCCCGGTCGCTGAGCGGTCGCAGCCGGGTCGCCCACACCCTGACCAACTGGCTGCGGGCGCTCGCGCGGTTCCCCCAGGTGTCGATGCGGCCGGTCGAGATCAACGGCGACCCGGGAGCGATCTACGTCGACGACCAGGAGCGGGTGCTCGGCGTCTGGGCCCTCGAGTTCGCCGAGGGAGAGATCATCGGGATCCGCTCGATCGTCAACCCCGACAAGCTGGGCCACCTCGGCCCAGTCGGCGACGCCGTCGCCATCCTGCGCTCCGCCCGCTGACGCTCAACCCCTCCACACCGGGTATGCCGTGGGCGCTGCTCGATGCCCACTGGACAGAATGCGTTAGTCGCGACTAACGTATTGGGTGTTGTGAATGATCCTCTCTCCGCCGCCGCCGAGCCCACCCGCCGCCGGATCCTGCAGCTCCTGGCCCGCGGGCCACGGGGTGTCACGGACCTGTCCGGCGAGTTCCCGGTGACCAGGTCCGCGATCAGCCAGCACCTGCTGGTGCTCGCCGAGGCTGGGCTGGTGGAGGCCGAGAAGGTCGGACGCACGCGGACCTACCGGGTCGTGCCGAGCGGGCTGCAGCGGTTGCAGGCCGAGATCGACCGGTTCTGGACGTCCGAACTCGACCTGCTCGTCGCTGACGCGCACCACCTGAAGGGAACCCCATGAGCTTCACGAAGTCCGCCGTCCTGCCCGTCTCGCCCGACGAGGCGTTCGCGCTGATCACCGAGCCCGAGCGGCTCCGTCGCTGGCAGACGATCTCGGCCACTGTCGACCTGCGCGCGGGCGGCTCCTACCGGTGGACGGTCACGCCCGGGCACATCGCCGAGGGCACCTACCGCGAGGTCGAGCCCGGCCGCAGGGTCGTCTTCGGCTGGGGCTGGGAGGGCAACCCCGACCTGCCCAAGGACGCCTCCACCGTCACCGTGACCATCGAACCGGTCACCGAGGGGTCCAGGATCACGCTGGTGCACGAGGGGCTCACCGAGGCGCAGGCCGCGATGCACGCCGAGGGCTGGGACCACTTCTTCGAGCGCCTCGAGCGGCTCGCCGCGACCGGCGACGCCGGTGCGGACGAGTGGGCGTGGGCACCCGAGAACCTCACCCCCCTGGTCGCGGCCGAGGCTGCGCTGGCCGTCATCCAGCCCGTGCTGCGCAACCTCACGCCGGCCGACCGCCCGAAGCCCACGCCGTGCGCCGACTTCACCGCGCACGAGCTCGCGGACCACCTGCTCGGCTCGCTCGTGCAGCTCGCCGGCATGGCCGGCGCGACCCTCAGCATCCCGGCCGAGGGTTCGCTCGAGGACAAGGTGTCCGTGCTCGCGGGGCAGGCGATCGAGGCGTGGCGCGGGATCGACCTCGACGGCACGGTCGCGGGCCCCGGTGGCGCGGACGTCCCGGCCATGTTCCTGGCCAGCATCCTGCCGCTCGAGCTGCTCCTGCACGGGTGGGACCTCGCCCAGGCGTCCGGTCAGGACCTGCGCGTCTCCGACGAGGTCGTCGGCTACATCCACGACCTCACGCGCGGCGTCATCGCACAGGGGCGGGGCAGCTCCTTCTCCGATGAGATCACCCCTGCGGCGGACGCCGATGCCGCGGAGCGGTTCGCCGCCTACGCCGGGCGCACTCGCATCTCCGCCTGACGGCGGTCGCCGGAGCCGCCGCAGCTCCACCGAACAGCACAGCGAAACCGCAGCACCAAACCCGGCACCACCGAACCCCGCACGACCCATCACCACAAACCCCAACACCCAAGGAGAACCAGTCATGAGCAAGTTCCTGTTCATCTACCACGCACCCACCCCGCCCGCCGACGCCGCGCCGGCCGACCCCGCCGAGATGGAAGCCGTGATGGGCCAGTGGATGGAGTGGGCCGGCCGCGTCGGCGACGGCATGGTCGACTTCGGCACCCCGCTCGCCGGCGGTGTCCAGGTCACGCCCGAAGGCACCTCGCCCAGCACGCGCGAGGTCGTCGGCTACACGATCCTCGAAGCCGCCGACCTGGATGCCGCCCTCGCCCTCGCCCAGGGCCACCCGCACCTGAACATGCCCGGCGGCTGCACCATCGAGGTGCACGAGGCCCAGCCCGTTCCCGGCATGTGACCGTTCGGGCACGACTCCCGGGCCGTGCCACACGAAGAGGCGAGGGTATGCCGCGGGCTCGCCCCGCGGCATACCCTCGCTCCCCCTCCGGCTGAGGCCTGGTGGTCAGGTCCCCTGCGGTGAGGCGTTCGGGTCGCGTGCCGTGCGTCAGGTGCGCGGAACGAGGGCGTGCGCAGCCACGGGCTCCGGGGCTCCCGCGACCGCCGCATCCCGCTTCACGGCTGCCTGGGCAGCGATGGCCCAGCCCCAGGTCAGCGGCATCAGCGCACTGCCCATCGAGGTGACCGCTGTGATCGCGAAGAGGAACGGCAGGAAGCCCATGAGCAGGATCGGCGTGGTGCGGGGACGAAAACCGTTGCGCAGCAGGACGATTCCGAACGGGATACCTCCGAGTCCGATGAGGAGCATGGCGACGATTCCCGCGATGAACATCTGGTCCATCCAGGGCGTGAAGTAGTCGCCGGCCACCGACAAGGTCATGGCCGTGTAGCCCCCCAGCGCCACGCGCCAGAGCCATTTCTCTGCACGCTGAGGACGCCGCCGCTGGTAGGCGAGTACGGCTGCGAGCGTGAACGCCACGCAGACCGGCAGCCAGATCTTGCCCCAGGCCATGTAGACCGTTTCGGGATCGCTCCAGTCGAGCAGCGGCCGCAGCGCGCGCGCCGCCGGCTCCGCCCAGATCCGGGTCAGGGGCGCCTCGACGAGGTCGTCCGGGTGCGCCTCGATGCGGGCCAGGGCGTGGACCTGACCGACGAAGGTGCCGAAGGCGGCGCCCGCCCACGCGGTGATGCTGATGCGCCGGGCGGCGCGAGCTGAGATGTCCATGGTGTGCTCCTTCGTCGGGGCCGGCCCCCGGGACCGGCGCTGACTTCGACGCTAGAAGCGGCACCACGGGCAGTCGTCCACCCTCGTGCCGCACCGTTCTCCACCTCGTGTTGGACCGGTCTCCACCCCAGGGTTGAGGCGTGCGCACAGGTGCGGCAGTAGCCTCGAAAGATGGCCAGGACTTGGCTCCTGCGTGACGCGGCGCTGCCGGTCGCGATCGGTGTGGCGTGCGCCGCCGAGCTGGCCATCCTGCGGCCGGTGGACTGGGGCTGGTCGATCCTGCCGCTGCTGGTCGCGTCCGCGCTGCTCGTCCTTCGACGTCGCCACGCCCTGGTCGTGGCACCACTGGCGCTGGCGATCCTGTTCACTCCGTCGTTGTACCTGCAGACCGACCCCGACGTGGGCAGCGTGCCGATCCTGATCGGGACGCTGGCGGTGTACTCCGGGGGCCGCTGGGTCACGCGACCGGTAGGGGGCATCGTCCTCCTCGTACCCCTGGCGATGCTCGTCCTCGACGGCGTGACGGTGAAGACCCGATCGAGCACGCTCGGGGACATCGCGTTCGTCGCGATGCTCATGGTGCCGGCCTACGTGCTGGGGGTGCTCAATCGTCGTCTCGCGGAGCAGAGCGAACAGCTGAGACAGCAGCAGGCGGTCATCCGGCGCGAGGCGGTCAGCGCCGAGCGCCAGCGAATCGCCCGCGAGCTGCACGACGTCATAGCGCACTCGGTGAGCGCGATGGTGGTGCAGACGGCAGCGGCCCAGGACCTCGTCGTCCGCGATCCCGACGGGGCGAGCGCCCTCCTCGAGTCAGTGGCGACCACGGGGCGGCGGGCGCTGGCCGAGACCGGGCGCCTGCTGCACGTGATCCGCGACGATGACGACGAGCTCGGTCTGGAGCCGGCGCCTGGTTTGGCCCAGCTGCCTTCCCTCGTCGAGGAGTTCCGTGAGAGCGGGCTGCACGTCGAACTCGAGGTGACGCCCGCGGTGCCCGCGCTGCCCGCGGGACTTGACCTGTCGGCATACCGAATCGCGCAGGAGGCACTCACGAACGCCCTCAAGTACTCCGCGGACCGCGCCGCTCGCCTTCGCGTCACGGCGAGCGGACCCAACCTGACCATCGCCGCGTCGAACGCCCTGTCCCCCAATGACTCGCTCGGCGTCGGCGGCTCGGGACTGGGTCTGGCGGGCATGGCCGAGCGGGTCAGTGTGTTCGGCGGCACGTTGGAACACGGGGTTGCCGGAGACGGTCGTTTCGAGATGCGCGCAACGTTGCCGCCGGCGGGGGTGGAAGGGCTGTGAACGGACCGTGACGAGCGTGGTGATCGCGGACGACCAGGACCTGGTGCGCTCGGGGCTGCATCTGGTGCTCGAGTCGCGCGGGGTCGACGTGCTAGGTGAGGCCGCCACCGGCCGCGAGGCCGTGGAGGAGGTATGCCGCGTGCGGCCAGACGTGGTGCTCATGGACATCCGCATGCCAGTGCTGGACGGGATCGCGGCCACGGCCGAGCTCCGGCGGCGCGCGGTGTCGACTCGGGTGCTGGTGCTGACGACCTACGACCTCGACCGCTACGTCTACGGCGCGCTCAAGGCGGGCGCCGCAGGGTTCCTGCTCAAGGCGACCCCGCCGGACCGGCTCGTTGCGGGCGTGGAGACGGTGGCGGCCGGGGAGGCACTGCTGGCGCCGTCGCTCACCCGGCGGCTCATCGAGGAGCACGTCCGGCGACCACCACCGTCCGATGGCGTGCCCGGACCAGTGCGGACCCTCACTGAGCGTGAGCTCGAGGTGCTGAGCCTCATGGCCCACGGGCTGTCCAACGAAGAGATCGCGCGAACCCTCGTCGTCGCGGAGACGACGGTCAAGACCCACGTGAACCGGATCCTGTCCAAGCTCGCACTCGCCTCGCGCGTGCAGGCGGTCGTGCTTTCCTACGAGTGCGGTCTGGTACAGCCAGGCCGAACAGAGGTCGCTCGGCCCTCCATCGGCTGAGTGTTGTTGTCCCGACTGCCCGCTCGCCCCCGCGACCAGTCGCCCGCGGGCTCGGCTGACACGCGGGCTCGGGTGCCCTGTAGATGGGTGGGACCCATCGCGGGCATGCTTCGCGCCCCGCACGCGCGKGCGGGGTGCGAAGCGGGTTCATGGTCGCGGCGGCGGCCTGGCCATCCGGTCGACAGACTCGTCACCCCGGTCGCCGGACTCGTCAATCCCGTCGACGGGCTCCTCACCCCGGTCGACGCGCTCGTCACCCCGGTCGACGCGCTCGTCACCCCGGTCGCCGGACTCGTCAATCCCGTCCAGGAGCCCGCCACCCCGTTCGGGCGCGCCGCKGGCGCGCCAGGCCTCGAGCTGGGTGTCGTACGACCCGGGTGTCAGGTCCCATCGGACGAAGGGGCCGTTCGCACCCGTGACGACCTCGCCGGCATAGCGGTGCTTGTGCACGACCGTGTGGTGCGCCTGGCACAGGAGCGCTCCGTGGTCGATGTCGGTGGGACCACCGTCGGCCCAGTGAATGAGGTGGTGCGCGTCGCACCAGGTCGCCGGCTTCGTGCACCACGGGAACGTGCAGTGCCGGTCCCGCAGCCACAGATGGCGGATCTGGCCACGAGTGAACAGCCGCTCGGCGCGGCCCTGCTCGAGAATCTCGCCGTCGGAACCGAGCACGGCCGGAATGATCTCGGCGTCGCAGGCCAGCCGACGCATGGTCCCGATGGACAGGGGTTCTCCGTCCACCGTGAGGCCAGCCCCACGACAGGTTTGTTGCAGCTCAGCCAGGCCGATGGTCACGACCAGGCTGGTCTTGGCCTGACGCGGCACCCCGTCGGGAGCAGCCACGGCCCGCTGCACCAGCTCGAGCATCGCGTCCGCACGACAGGCGCCGGGCGTGCGTGGGTCGCGCTCTCGCGTCTCGGGGTCGGTCTCCGGCTTGGCCAGGGCATCGACGGCCGCGTCGACGATCGCAGCCCCCTCGGC
Organism: Pedococcus sp. P1_H8; assembly: GCF_056405175.1. NCBI lineage: Bacteria > Bacillati > Actinomycetota > Actinomycetes > Micrococcales > Intrasporangiaceae > Pedococcus > Pedococcus sp. P1_H8. The sequence goes on along the minus strand of NZ_JBFUCP010000012.1, from coordinate 21,089 downwards.
GTCCAGCAACATCGTGTAGCGCCACATCCCCATCGGGCCCTTGCCCTTCACCAGGGAGCGATGGGCCCGCTTGACCTCCGCGTCGTGCTCGACCAGCCGGTCCGGTCGCATCATGTCCGCGGTCCGGCGCACCCCGATGGCGAGCGCCTTCTCTGACATCCCGTCGTGGCCTCGCGACCCCGTCAGCAGGTGTTGGGTAGCGTCCTCCAACTCGGAAGGGTCGGCCATGCCCCGGACACCCTGATGGAACCGCACCAGCGTGGCCGCCTTGCCCACCGGCAACGCGTCGGTCGCCTCTGGGTCCAGCCCTTGGGCAACGGCTTCCTGCACGCCAGCCAACCGCAGCTCATCGCTGGCACCGGCGACCGTGTCCAGGTCGGACAGCAGCCGGGGACTCAACCCCGGCGCCCTCATCCGCGCCCAGTCATGGGCCCCCCACCCCTCGCCCACCCCGAGCCCACGGGACTTCGCCTCCGCCAGCACCGCCGCCAGATGCGCCTCACCGCTCGCATGGAGCTGGCCGAGGATGGTCATGGCCTCCTCCACCTCGGTATCCGACAACGCCCACAGCTGACCCGCCCCGGCACCGGCCAAGGCATCGCGCGACTCCCGGGCAGCATCCAACACCGGCCGGGCGTGGGGTGCCCGGCCTCGCGTCGTGCCATCGGGTGCGATTGCCATGAACCCAACGCTAGGGCAACCCACTGACACCGCATCGAAATCGACGCCGGGCGAATTCGCTTGCTGTCAAACGCCTTTCGATGGTCCCGCCCAAAGCCCCTGCCAATGTCATGCCAGTGCCGATACGGCGCCGTCACGGCGCCGTATCGGCATCGCCCCTCCACAGGTCTGCAGCAACAACCCGCGTGCCAGTGCCTCCAAAGGCGATCTGTGGACAAGGTTCGGCTCACAGCGAAACGTTCGCGGACCGGGCCGAACCCACCCCGCAGCCGGCTCAGCCCTTCTGCAGCTGCGCCACGTGCAGGGTCACCATCCGCCCGCCGACGCTGTCGGAGTCGAGGGTGTCGGGGTCGGAGACGGCGTAGTTGCCGACGACGTCGAAGGTGTACGTGCCGGCCAAGGTGACAGGCACCTGCACGGTCGCCGTGCCAGCACCTTCGGTGAAGGACTCGGTCGAGGTGCCGATGACGGCCCCGGACGGGTCCTTCACCGTGACCGTGTAGCTCGTGCCGTTGATGCCGACCGCCGCGAGCGACGGGTGCGACAGCGACACCTTGAGTGAAGTGACGCCTGCGCCGCCAGCCCCGACCCCAACCGGCACCGAGTAGGTGTGGCTGTCAGTACCGCCCACCGTGGCGCGCGGGCTGTCGTAGGTCCAGAAGTCACCGCGGGCGACCTTCCAGCCGTCCTCGGCCAGGACGCGGGCGTCCGCCTGGGCACCGGCCCGGGCGAGGTCCTTGGCCCAGCTGCGACTGCTGACCAGGGCGACGGCCTTGTCGAGGTTCGCGTAGCCGTAGCCGATCTGCCAGAACGGCAGCGTGCCGGTGTTGTCGTCGTTCGTGACCGGGCTGGCCGTGGCCTGCAGTGCGAGCCGCACCTGGTCGGGCGTGAGCGCCGGGTTCGCCTGCTTGAGCACCGCCGCCGCACCCGCGATGTGCGGGGAGGCCATCGAGGTCCCTGAGGCAGTGGTGTTCTCCCCGGGCGGGCACGGGCCGACGACGGTGCCGGTCGTGTCGCACGTCGAGGAGATGTCGACGCCCGGCGCCGTGATGTCAGGGTGCACGAGGCCGATGCGGTCGCCGGTGTAGGTGGTGTGCCCACCGGCGGTGATCCCGGTCGGCTGCGAGTTGTCGTGGGTCAGCCCGTTCGAGGAAAAGTCGCCGCGGTGGCGATCCGCCGAAGCAGCGCCCACCGCACCGGCCGCCACCGAGATCACCCAGGGCGACTGGCTGAACGGGTTGAGGCTCAGCTCGGCGTTCTCGGAGCCCGAGTTCCCGGCGGCGAAGACAACCGTCACGCCCTGGTCCACCACGGCTTTCGTCGCCACGGCTACCGGATCGCGCGGGTCGAACTGGCGGTAGGAGTTGCCCCAGCTGTTGTTGACGACGTCGATGCCGAGCAGGTCGGGCTGGTCGAGCATGTAGTCGTAGGCGGTCACGACGGCCGTGGTGAACAGCACTGCCCCGATCGCGAAGCAGTCCAGCTCCGCGTCGGGGGCCACGCCATAGCGCGAGCCGTCGGTCACCGAGCTCGAGTCAGCCGCGATGATGCCCGCCACGTGCGTGCCGTGCCCCGAACCGACATCGGTGTTCGAGTACGGCCCCTGGTCAGCCGGCACGACGAGCGTGGTCGAGGAGTCTGCCGGCAGGTTGGCGTACTCACCACTGACGAGCGAGACGTTGTGCATCACACGGTGCGCGAGGTCGGGATGCGTTGCGTCGCAACCGGAGTCGACGACCCCCACGGTGACGCCCTTCCCCGTCAGCCCTTGGGCCCGCAGCGCCGCGCCGCCCATCGCGTCGGACGAGTTGGTGTCGAGCAGCTCGATGTTCTCGTCGGGGTACACGTCGTTCGCCGGGCCCGTGGTCACCGCCGCACGGAACTGCGCCACCGTGCCACTCACCAACGCGAGCGGCAGCCGCTTCATGGGCTGCACGGTGAGGCCGAGGGCCTTGAGGGCGGTCACCTGGGAGGCCGTGGGTATGCCGTCGAACGTCGCGATCGCGCGCCCGCTCGGCGTGCCGTTGTCGAGCAGCCGGGCCAGGCCCGGGGTGCCTCCCGCTCCGTCAACAGCAGGGAGGGTGACGGTGGTCGCGGAGGCCGCACCCGCGGCATACCCGCCGGAGACGAGCAACGCGAGGGCGGTCGCGCCGGTGAGCGCGACCTTCGTGGCGCGGTGGGACGTGCGAAGCATGGTTCCTCCACGGAGCAGTAGGTGAACCGTTAACGCGACGCAGCGCCTCGGGGTTACGCGAGCCGGAAACGCAGGTCACCGACGCCGACGCCCACCCGGCGCCATCCAAAGGCAGAGGTATGCCGCGGGGCCGTGCCCCGCGGCATACCTCACCTCGCTCAATGGGCGGGCTGGAGCGTGTCCTGCGTGGCCTCGGGCTCCTCCGCCGCGGTCGGGGTCCCCGCGTCGAGGTCGGCGTCACGCTTGGACAGCGCGCTCGGCCACCACATGCGGCCGCGCACGTCGAGGTTGAGAGCCGTCACGAGGACGGAGCGGACCACGAGGGTGTCGAGCAGGACGCCGAGTGCGACGGCGAACCCGATCTCCGCGAAGGTGACTACCGGCAGGGTGGCCAGCACCGCGAACGTCCCCGCGAGCACCAGGCCGGCGGACGTGATGACGCCACCGGTCGCGGCGAGCCCGACGAGGGCGCCACGTCGCGTGCCGATCTCCTTGGCCTCCTCGTGGACGCGGGTCATCAGGAAGATGTTGTAGTCGATCCCCAGCGCGACGAGGAAGACGAAGACGAACAGCGGCAGTGACGAGTCCGCCCCGGCGAAGCCCAAGACGTGTCGGAAGATCAACGCCGACAGGCCCATTGCCGCACCGTAGGACAGGACCACCGTGCCGATCAGGATGAGTGGCGCGGTGATCGCCCGCAGCAGCAGGATGAGGATCAGCAGCACGACGCCGAGGATCAGCGGGATGATCCGCACGTTGTCGTCGGCCGACGCGCGCAGGGTGTCGGCACGGGTGGCGGTGTCACCACCGGCGATCGCATTGGCCCCGGGGACTTCGGCGATGGCGGTGCGGATCCGGTCGACGCTCTGGGTGGCCGCGTCCGAGTCCGGCGCGTCGGTGAGGGTCGCCTGGATCAGGGTGAGGTTGCCCTTCGTGACCGGGTCGGCGACCGAGGCGACTCCCTCGACAGACTTCAGGGTGGTCACGACGGTGGCGGCCTGGTCGGCGTTGGCGAGGATCATGACGGGTGAGCCCGCGCCGGCCGGGAAGTGCCTGGCCAGAACCTGTTCTCCCACCACGGATTCCGGGGTGCCGTAGAAGGCGTCCTTGTTCTGCAGCCCGACCGCGTTGAGCTGCAGGACGCCGAGCGAGGCCACGGCCAGCAACAGGCAGGTGACGACCCACGTGCGCCGCGGTGCGCGGGCGATCCGGGCGCCGATGCGCGCCCAGAACCCGTCACGGGTGTGGTCGTCGGAGCCGTAGGACGGCCGCACCGGCCAGAAGATCCAGCGCCCGCACACGACGAGCAACGCGGGCAGCAGCGTCAGCATGACCAGCAGGCCGACGGCGACGCCGATGGCCGCGACCGGCCCCAGGCCCTTGGTGGAGTTCATCGTCGCGACGAGCAGGCAGAGCATGCCGGCGATGACCGTGGCGCCGGAGGCGAAGATTGCGGGGCCGGCGCGGTGCAGCGCAAAGGCCATCGCCTCGTGCCGGTCCTCGTGACGACGCAGCTCCTCGCGATAGCGGGCGACGAGCAGCAGGGCATAGTCGGTCCCTGCGCCGAACACGATGACGGTGAGGATGCCCGAGCTCTGCGCGTTCACGGTGAGGGTGTCGTCCTTGGCGAGGAAGTAGATGACCGCCTGCGCGACAAAGAGAGCGGTGCCCGCCGAGACCACCGGGATGAGCCACAGGATCGGGCTGCGGTAGGTCAGCAGCAGGATGATGATGACGACGGTCATCGCGGAGTAGAGCAGCTTGCCGTCGATGCCCGAGAACGCCTCCGACGAGTCCGCGGAGAAGCCGACCGGACCGGTCACCAGCATCGACAGCCCGTCCGGACGGTCCTGGGCAATCGCCCGCAGGTCCTTGACGGTCGCGCCGAGCGAGTCCCACCCGGCATCGCCCGCGTCGATCGGCACGATCACCTGCAGCGCCTTGCCGTCCTGAGACGGGATCGGGCCCACGGAGTCGTTGCGCACCGGCTCGAGGGCGTTGAACTTCGCGACCTGGGCGGTGACCGACTGCGTGTCCGCCGGGGTCAGCCCGCCGGGCCGCTCATAGACGATGACCGCCGGGAACTCGTTCTTGCTCTGGAACGCCTCGATCTGCTTGACCACCTGGGTCGACTGCGCGTCGGCCGGCAGCCACGCGACGGCCTCGTTGTTGAGCGCGCCCTGCAGCTTGCCCGCGGGTCCGAACGCCGCGGCCAGCACCGCCAGCCAGAAGACGAGGACCAGCCACTTGGTCACCTTCGATGACGGGAACCACGCCAACCGCCCGACGTCCCCGATCCGTGTCTGTGCCATTGCGGTCGCCTCTCCCCTACCCGGTGTCGCACCTCCCAGCTCGGCGCAGTCTCGTTCCACCGTAAGCCGCGGTCATGGTGGCGTACAACGGTTTTCGGGTGCAGGTGAGGTGGGTCTCAGGGAACAGTCAGGGCTGACCCTGAGACGCTTTCGGGCAATTCGGGTCGTATGCCGCGTGGCTACGACCAATGGCCGACCCGGGCGTGGGCCTGCTGCGCCTACCGTGGAAGGAGCAGCGTCACGGAGAGAGGACACCATGGCCAGCACCCTCTCCGTCGACGGGCGGTGGGACGACCAGCACACCCCGACCTACCTCCGCGAGCTGCTCGAGATCCTCCGCGTCGTGGGGGTCGTCGGCATCGGGTGGGGTCTGCTGTGCCTGGGGCTCGGCGGCCGGCTCGCGATGTTCCTGCTCCGCCTCACCTCCCCCGACTACGTGCGGGGCGTGGAGAGTGACGACGGATTCATCATCGGCCAGTTCACGTTGTCGGGCACCTACAACCTCGCCGTCCTCGGCGCCGCCCTCGGAGTGATCGGGGCGGCCGCCTACATCGCGGTGGCGCCGTGGCTGATCGGGCCGCCCGGGTTTCGCCGGTTCACGGTTGCCCTGACCAGCGCCGCGATCGGCGGGTCCGGGACCATCCACTACGACGGCATCGACTTCCACGCCCTCAAGCCACAGGCCTTCGCCCTCGGGCTCTTCCTCGCCCTGCCGTTCCTCTTCGGCTACGGCGTCGCCCTTCTCGTCGACCGCGTCGCGGAGCGGGACTCGTGGACGCGTCGAGGCAAGACGGCGTGGGTCCTGCCGCTGGCGCTCCTGGTGCTGATTGCGGCCAACCCCCTCGCAGGGGTCGTCCCGATCGTCGCGGCGATCATCGCCGTCCTGCTCCCGGTGCGCCGACTGTTCCACCGGCCGATCGCGTCCTCGCCAGCCGGGACTCTCGCCGCGCGGACGTTCTACTTCGCGATAGCCCTCTACAGCTTCTCGCTGCTGGGCATGGACCTGGCCGACTTCGCCTGAGGAACGGGGTGACCCCTACTTGTCGGCCAAGGATCTGGCCGACCGCGCGCGAGCGCGCTCGTGTCGACCCCGACTCCCCTGACGATCCGGGTCCCGCACCGCCGAGACGATCGAGACCGCGAACAGCCCGACGAAGCCCACTCCCATCACCCAGGTCAGCGGACGGTCCGTGAAGAACTCGTCCCTCGCCCGCACGACGGCTACGAAGACCAGGGCGAACATCACGAGCTGCACGCGACGCATCAGCCGCAGCGACTCCCAGCGGTGGTCCACCAGCACTCCCAGCCCTGCTGCACCGAGGCAGAAGGTCGCGCCCACCACCCGACTCGTCAGTGGCGTGAGCGGCCACGGCCAGATGGTGATCGCCCACGCCGGCGCAACGAACAGGACGAGTCCCGTGACGAGGGCGAGGCCTCCCATGTCGGCGACGAACCGTCGGGTCACGCGCCCGAGGCGAGGGGCGTCGGGAGCCGGCTGCGCGGCATACCTCTGGTTGGCGAGCCAAGCCGCCACCACGAGGAAGGGAGCCGTGAAGTAGAGGGCGGCCCACAGCCAGAAGGCGACCTTGCCGTGGGCGAACTTGTCCCAGTGGAGGATGGTCGCGACCCCGAGCAGCGTCGCGAAGAGGGCCACTGAGACGAAGCCCGCGCGCACCGCTGCCCAGCGTCGCTCGACGAGGAGCACGCGGAGGAAGAAGTAGCAGCCGCCGAGGTAGGCGGACGCCAGCAGCATCGAGGTCATCTGGGCCTGGATGGGCCACGACCAGAGGCGGGCGGTCTCGCCGGGGAAGCCGTAGAGCAGGACGAAGGCGACGAGCAGGAACGGCGCGATGAAGGCCGCGAGGGCACGGGTGGCGGTGAGCAGACGGTCGTCGCGGAGCGGGCCTTCGTCGTCCAGACCTGGGTAGTGGGCGACCGCGTCTCCCATGCCGGCCTCGCCCCTGCCGAGGTCGCTGGTGCCGGGGTCGCCGCCGCCGGCGGTGCTCATGCCGGCACCCGCGAGACGGAGTCGAGGAGGGCTGCGTAGGAGGCGACCAGCGCGCGTCGTTCGGCGGCCAGTCGCGGGTCGGCGAGGTCGCACCCGGCGGCGACCCACGCGTCCGACAGGTCCATCGCCTCGGCCCGCCATCGAGCGGCTTCGTGCATCGTCGACCGGGGCGCCGAGTAGACGTGGGCGTAGAGCTCGACCAGGGCGTGTTCGAGCTCGCCGCGGGTCGCCGCGTCGTCGCGCTGGTGGGCCCGATGGACCCGCCACCACTCGACCTCCAGCTCCGACGCCCGCTGGGGGTCGAAGCTCAGGTCCGAGTGCGCGAGGACGAGCTCGTAGAACCGCCGCATCGAAGCCCGCGCGGCGTCAGGATCGTTGTGGGGCACCGGAGCCCACGCCTTGTTGGCGCGCAGCACGTGCCACGCCGCGACGAAGGTGAGCCGCGGTCCCAGGCCGAAACCCTGGTCGACCATGCCGACGAAGGCCCGCAGCGCTGGACCCCACTCGCGTCGGTAGTAGCTCGCCCACGCCTGAGTCTCGAGGCGCCCGAGCGAGACGGGGTCGAAGTCGCGAGGACTGTGACGACTCAAACTGTGACGACTCAAACTGTGGCGCCTGGGACTGTGTCGACTTGCCACGCCGCACCTGCTTCCCGGCCGGAGGCGTCCGTCCCCAGCCGCTGACGTCCCCCCGCAGGAGCCGCTGACCAACCGCCAGCACGAGCGCTGGCGACCGCCGGCCCCGGGCTCGATAATAGTCGCGCAGGCCCGTCCGGTCAGGGGGTGCAGATGCCCGAGCGCGACATCGAAACGGTCGTCGCTGCCATGGATGCCCGGCTCGTCCGGATGCCTCCCGATAGGACCGCGCAGCGCCTGTTCCTCGAGACCTATCGCCGGACGACGCTGGCCGTGGGCAAGGCGATCGCGGACGCGCAGTTCGAGGACCCGGAGTGGGTCGAGCGGTGGGACGTGGTGTTCGCCGACCTCTACCTGGACGCGCTCGACCTCGACCTAGCGGGGAGTCCTTCCGTGCCGCGGCCCTGGCGGCTGGCCTTCTCGGCGCCTGCTTCTCTGCCAGCGTTGCGGCACGTGTTGCTGGGCATCAACGCGCACATCAACTACGACCTGCCGCAGGCGTTGTTGGCGGTGATCAGTGACGCGGAGTTCGCGGACCCTTTGGTGGTGGCGCGGCGGGCGCGTGACCACGAGCGGATCGACGGCGTGCTGTCCGGCCGGGTCGCCGCCGAAGACGACGAGCTGGGGGTGGTGTCGACGCGGACTCTGGTGGACCGGGTCCTGCAACCGCTGAATCGCTTGTCCTCCAAGCGATTCCTGCGCGAAGCGCGCCAGAAGGTCTGGCACAACACCGTGGAACTCCAGCAGGCGCGGCTCCTGGGTGAGGACAGGTATGCCGCGCGGCTGGCAGAGCTCGAAGTGCTCAGCGCCGCCCGCATCGCGGACCTGTTGGCGCCGGGTCAGGTGTTGTTGCGGCTGGCGGTGGCCGGGTTCGGCGTCACCATCCCACCACCGTCAGTCACTTGAGGTTGCCGGCGCCCGCGGGCCCGCGCGTCAGCGGGGCAGCGCAGGCAGCGCGTCAGCGCGTCAGCGCGGGTCCTCGTCGTAGGTGATCGTGACGCTGGTGTAGCCGAGCGAGCCGAGCAGGCCGCGAAGCATCTTGCTCGTGTTCTCCTTGGCCTGGTTGGTCAGCAGGTCCTCGCCGGTGGCGGCGGTGGTCATCTGGCTGATCGCCTTGAGTTGGGCCTCCCGCTCGAGGTCCGACCCCTTGAACCTGTTGACGATGCCCTTCTCGTGGCTGACCACATAACTGGTCTGCAGGTCGAGCGCGGGCTTGCCGGCGGTGGGTGCAGGCAGCTTGATCGTCACCGACTTGGCGTCCTCAGAAACGACGACCCGGCTCTTGTCGAGCTCGCCGAAGTCCACGACCGCATCCACGTCGCCCTTGCCGACGTAGAGCACCCGCTCGCCGCTGACCCAGTCGGGCAGACGGCTCGTGTCCCTGTCGAGGTCCACCACGGTCTCGTAGTGCCCGGTCACCGCGTGGTACTCGCTGATGTCGGTGAGCGACCTGAGCACCGGCGAGCCACTGCGGGCTGTTGTCTTGTCGCCGAACGGGTTGAGCGAGGGCCGCCAACCGGCGAGCATCCCCACCGCCCCGGCCACCAACGCCACGATGACCACGGCACCCAACACTGACGTGATCAGCCCGAGGGTCGGCAACAGGCGGGAACCGCCCCGACCACGGAGGCGCGACTTGCCATTCATTTCACTCATGCGCCCAACTGCTCCATGCCTAGTCCGTCGCTCCCGCTTCCCACTCACGGAACGCATCGAGCTCGCCGCGGACCGTCTTGATGACCCACCCGACAACGGCGGCGTCGTCGAGCAGTCCGACACCAACGATCGCGTCAGGGATTAGGTCCACGGGCGAGACGACGTAGATGAGGCCAGCGACGACGATCACAAGAGCGTCCACCGGAATGGCGCGGTAATGGCCGCGGGCGTAGGCCACGACGAGCCGGATCAGCGCCCGGAAGTCTTCCAGCACGGCCGCAAAGGGCCCCGACCTCATCGCCGCCGAACGCCCTGCCTTGTCCGCGATCTCGCGCAGCTTCTGGGGGTCACTGGCGATACGCCGAGCCCGCTCGGTCGCACGCCGGAAGAACTTCGACTCGACGGCACCCGCGGCCTTCTTGGCGGGCGCGGCCTTCGTGCTGGTCGTCGCCTTCTTCGCCGGGATGGCCTTCTTGGTGGGCGTCTTCTGGGTGGGCGTCTTCTTGGTCGCCGTGGTGGCCGTGGCCTTCTTGGCCGGCGTGGTCTTGATGGGCTGTGTCATCAGCTCCCCCTTTTCGTCAAAGCGGACCGTATCGGTTCTATCGTCCGAATCTCCGGATATGCCGCATATCCACGCCGAGCGTGCATCCACAGGACCACGTCCAGGTGCCGCAACCTCGCCGTCGGCGACCCGACGTCCACACCTGGGATGGCCGCCGCCTTTTCGACGATCTGGTCGAGGCTGCTGCGGATGCCGTCGTCTTGGAGCAGCCGTCGGTAGACCTGCCAGTCAACCTCGTAGTTCTTCCCGATCCCAAGCAGCGCGCACACCACCGAGTCGCGAACGGGAAACAGGTCCGGTCTCTTGCGTGCCGACAGCTTGGACACAGTGACCCAGGGGTTGGCTGTCGCAGACTCGGTTGCGGAGAGCGCTGGCTTCAGGGCGCGATGGAAGGCTGCCATCGCCTCCAGAGTCGCAGCGTCCGCCAGCGCAAGGTTCGCGTCGAGGGCCAGATGCTGCTCGCCCAGCATGTCGATGAGACGCGCGCCAGTCCGACTCGGCTCGGTGAGCCGGCGGACGACGGCGGGCGACACCGACACTTGGAGGAGAGTCAGAGCAAGCAGATCGCCCGATGTGAATCCGTGGGGATCGCAAGGTCCGACCGTCAGAAAGGTTGCTCCAGCGAAGTCGCCCTCGCGTGAGTAGTAGGCCGCCAGACGATCGACTGCCAGCTCGTGTCCGAGTGCCTGCCAAGTCGCTTCGTGGGCCCGCGCGTACATCTCATCGGTCAGGGCTTCCCAGCCTTCGGGGACCCTGGCGAACCGTTCCGGATACGTCATCTGTTGCCTCCTAAGTTGATGCCTAGCTGCTTGGCGACGGCCTCGCCGCCCATCTCGCGGATGACATCGGGATTGCCTACGACCACAAGGAGGTCTGTTGCTCGCGACATGCCGACATAGAGCCGTTCGCGGGATCGATCGGTGACCTTGGCCTGGTTGACGCAGAGCACGACGGCTCGTCGCTCGAGTCCCTTGCACCCAAGGACGTGCCCGTAGAAGACGTCGTCGTCCTCCCAGAAGCTGCGCCAGTAGTCGCGTTGGTCCGTGTCGCCGGCGAGTTTGATCTGCTGCGGGTGCCGACTCCCGGTGGTGATGACCGCGATGTGTTTGGGCAGCCAGCCGTCGTCGAGGAGCCTGACGGCCTGTTCGTCCGCAGCGTCCACAGCCTCCTCGGGAGTTTCAGCAGGGACGAACCGCACCTCTACGCCCTCTCCGCCACGCGGCGTCATGCGCATCGGCGCCAGCGGCCCGAACGCCGCGGCGATCTGCTTGGTGTTGCGCAGATTGTGGTCCAGCACCAATGGCACCAGGGGCACAGGAGGCTGGCCGAATCTCGAGAAGATTCGCTGGTTCTCGTCTGAGTAGACATAGAGACCGCCCGTCTCCTCATCGCGCAACGAGCGCATGAGCGGCGTCCACCAGAGGTCCGCGAAATCCTGTCCTTCGTCGACGATCAGCGAGTCGAAGCATTGGCCGTCGGGAAGGGCAGCGGCCAGCTCTGCCATCTGCGTCGGGAGCTCCTCCTCCCAGAACGCGGGATTGTCGCGGCTGCCCTCGGGTCCTCCCCACAGTTGACCCAGTTCGTGGAAGGTACCCACGAACGCAGGCCGGTGTTTGCGCGGAGCAGCCGCGACCTGTCGCTTGAAGTACTCCGCCAGCCCGATCGAGTAGCAGACCAGGGCGACGCGCTGGGATCGCCGATCGCCGGAGCCTCGGGCCAGCTCCTTGGCCTGGGTCAGAGCCAACACGGTCTTCCCACTCCCCGCGCCGCCCCGCACCTCGACGCGGTGCAGGAGCCGAGTCACCTTGAGCAGCGTGGCCTGCTCAGCAGTGAGCCGGTCCGCCTCGCGTGCCCGGTCCTCGGCAACCGAGTCCGGGTCGTAGGCCGGCAGGTGCCGACCGCGGAGGATCTCGACGATCAGCTCGACGTCGTCTTCGGTCGGTCGTCGCTGCCCGCCCTCCTGACGGCCCGCGACGTCCCTTGCCCGCTCCCCCAAGTGGTCCTGGTCGTCGCGGCCATGGATCGCCCATCGAGGACAGTCCGGCATCGCGAAGTCATCGTGGATCTCCGAGAAGGGCACGACGACCGTGTGACCCCAACGGATGCGAGTGCGTGAGCTCTGCTTCCACCTGGGATCGCACTCGACGTACTTCCGCAGGGCGTACAGATTGCTGCGCGCTTGGTCCACCGGATCGATCTGGCGTGTCCCGGCACCACGCGACTGGTGCCACCCGTCCTTGTCGACCCAGACGCTGCCGCCCTTGACCTCGACGACCACGACACCGAAGTCAGGCATCAGCAGGACGAGGTCTAGCTCGTGGTCCTTGCGCTCGTCCGTCAGGCGCACGTTGGCCAGGACCACATCGTCCGCCCCGAGCTGTCGGACCAGCCGTTCCCAGACTTCCCGCTCCGACTCCGTCGTGAACTTCGGCTCAGTGGGCAGTGTTGTCGCTGCCATCGCTCCCCCTCTTCGACTCCGCGTCTGCGCGATGCTGCCACAGATGGCCCTTGAATCTTGGTCGGGCGGTGAGGTACGCCGGGTGGCGACCGCCCGGCATACCTGACCCTTGGGTGGTCAGAGACGGACTGTCACGCCGCCGGAGAACATCGAGTCGTGCAGCTCGAGGCTGGCGAGCTTGGCGCCCTTTGGGATGTCGAAGTAGACCTTGCCCTTGACGCTGTTGCCGGGGTTGATCTCCTCCCACAGGACGTCGGAGCTGCCGTCGTAGAGCGATGCCTCGCTGTCGGCCGAGAACTTGCGCCCCTTGCTGTCGAACGCCTCCTGGTTGTCGGCGAACATCGACTGCGCCTCGTCGCCGATGTTCTCGATGGTGAGGGAGACCGCGCAGAACTGACCCTGCGCCTTCTTAATGAGGTAGGGGTTATCGCCGACCTTCGCGATCCCGCACTTCACGCTGCGGACCGTGAACTTGAACTTGCCATCGCGGACTGCCTTGCCGATCTGCGATGTCGGGGGCGCCGGCTTGGGGGCAGGCTTGGGAGCTGCAACGGCAGCCTTGGTGGGCGTCGCCGAAGCCGGCGCCTTGGTCCCTAGGGGCGCCACGACCTCGGCTTTGGCGGCAGAGGCTGTGGGGCTCGGGGCCGACACCGGCTGCGTCGGGTCGCTGTCCGGCAGTGCAGCGCCGAAGATTCCGAGGGCCACCACAACCGCCGGGATGATGAACCGCTTCTTCGCGTACCAACGTCGCGTCGTCGAGGTGTGCCCCGTCGCAAGGCTGGCCTGCTGAACTTGCTGGCCATCGACTCCCGGTGCAAAGTGTTCGGTCCATTGCTGGCCGTCCCAGTACCGCTGACGGCCATCCTCCTGCGGGAACCAACCCGCTGGTGATGTGCTCACTGCTCCTCCTTGATGGGTGAAAGGCGAGGCGAGAGAAGGCATCACGAATAGAGCCCGTCTGGGCTTCATGAGCTGGTCGACCCCACTGCGCCAGAGCGGCACAGCCCCCTCGGTCCTGCTGAAGTGAACGTAGAACCGACCACTGACAACGGAGTTCGCAATGTGCCTCTGCGGGGGTCGGCCGAACGGATGATTCTTCGCGGTCTTGACGCGGGTCAGCATCCAGACTGCGCCGTGGTCATGCGTGGGGCGTCGCCGAGCGAACAAGAGTTGGGGCTACCGGCCAAGGCTTCAGACAAGTTCGTGTCTGACCGGACCCGGTTGAATCACCACCAGGGGTTAGAGCCATGCTGTTGAATGACCGCGACTAGCGCCACGGGGCAATCGAGCAAGGGGTAATCGGTGGGTGAAAGTGTGGTGCTGCGCAACCTCGGATCACGGCAGAGCATGGACCCGTCCTGCAGCGGGCCGTGGACGACACACCTCTCGCTGCTCTGGTCCGCATTACCAGACCCGGATGAGTTCCGCGCCCGACTGCCGCGGCAACCGCCCGAGGACGGCGACCACCTAATGAAGGTGGCGTGGTGGACGCCCCTAGTGCACCTCGCACGGTTCGGCTTGGGCCTCGCGCATCCCGGTGCTGGCCTGGCGGAGTTGATGTGCGACAGCGGTGATGGAAGTGATGCGACAGAGCGTGCGAAGCGTTTGATCGAGCTCTGGTGGGGGTCCAGTCTGGACGACTTCATCGCCTGGGGCACCGGCGGTGGCGACCAGTGGCTCCTAACCGGTGGCCCCTGGCCTCTTGACCTTCCCGACAGTGTGCCGCTCCCGCCGCGCGGCTCGGACAAGTTCCGGCGCCTGCGTGACACGCCCGCTTGGCAGGCGACCTGGGGCGGCGGCTACGACCCACTCCACCTCGCGGACCACAGCGCTCACCCCCTGTCGCCGAGCGAGCCGGTCCACGTCGCCGCCGTTGATGACCGCTTGGTGCTGCAATCCCAAGGTTACGGCGGGTGGTACCGAGCCCTGGCTAACCTCTCATATCTTGCGCCACCGGAAGGCAGCCAAGTCACCGTGAATATCCGCGGCTTCGGCGAGCTCGGGACCTATCTGGTGGGTACCGGACGGCTGCCCAGGCTCCACACGCTGCCCGCCCTCCCCCGCGCTCATCGGCGTCCACGCAACGCCGAACTACACCTGGATGATCGTCGATCCGCGAACCGCACACAGGGAACATCGGTGGTCTCGGACCGGCCGTCCACGGTCGTCGCCCTGGGCGTCGCCCGCTGCCCTGAGGTCGATGCGGCACGCGCTCAGGACAGTCACCCGTGCCGCCCGATCGTCGCCCTTCAGCGATCCGCCCCCGATGAGTTTCAGGTGCCGGAGGCGTGGGCGGGCAACATCCAGGACGGACGGATCGTGTTCCTCTCCTCGAACCCGTCGATCAGCGAAGCCGGCGACCACCAAAGCGGCGAGGTTGCCGAGATGTACCCGACCGCGGACTGGGCCGACGAAGACATCGCTGACTTCATCGAGCACCGGTTCGACTCGCACCAAGGGTGGGCCACCAAGGAGGGGAAGTTCCGACGCATGGATGGCAGTCTGTCTCCGAAACCAGTCGCCTTCTGGAACAACGTACGCCGGCGCGCTGGCGAGCTCCTCGAGAAGGAGGCCAGTCCCGCCGTTGACTACGCCATGACCGAGGTCGTGCACTGCAAGTCCAAGGGCGAGGCTGGCGTCGCCAAGGCAGCGGCCACCTGCGTCGACAGACACCTCGACAGCGTGATGGGCATCAGTCCGGCGAAACTCGTCGTCGTTTTGGGTCGACGGTCCCGACTCTTGCTTTCCGGGCTATGGCCGTTAGGCCCGGACTTCGGCACCCAAAACGGTGACGGGTGGCGGGAAAGAGACAACATGACCCTCGTCGAGGTCGGCGGCCACCAAAGACTCGTGGTGTACCTGTGGCACCCCACGGGTGCCACCGCGCCCAAGACTTTCAATGGCGCATATCCAATGCACCTGGAGTCATTGCGCGCCTTGGTGCGGGGTGACATCGGCCCGGCCGACGTGTGACGGGAGCATGCCCGCTCTGGCAGGCATGCTCCGCGCGACCGGCAGGTAGAGCGGCGCCGCGCGGTGCGTCGCGGCGACACGCCGGAGGTGGATCGTCCTAACGGACATGTTTCCGGGAGGAATGCGACACGACGACGGCGCGGGTGCCACTCTTCACTGTCGTCACACCAGCCTCCTGTCCCCCACGATCCCCCCGGACTAAAACCGTGCGCCTTCTGCCTGCCTCCCTCGCTGTCCTGGCCATCACCCCTGTCTTCGTGGCCCTCCCCACGGTGTCCTTTGCCTCCACGGATACGCCCCATCCCGTAGCCCCCCGCGTGCAGTCCACCGCGGTGCGCGGGATCGACGCCGCGGCCAAGGGCCAGCTTAGGGACCGCCGCGTTCTTCGCCCCGGACACGCCACCAGCACCCTCACTCCGGTGCAGGAGCGGTCCCGGTTCACCGTCGCGGGAGTCTCCTGGGCGCGCAGCACCGGGCTCAGCGGAGACGACGTCATCGTGCAGGTGCGTGTCCGCGAGGACTCAGGGTGGAGCGACTGGGAGACGCCCGGCGTGACCGACGAGGGTCCGCAAGGCGGGACCACCGAGTCGGCCACGGCTCGCCTCGGCACGAACCCACTCGTCACCGACGGCGCTACCGCGATCCAGGTCCGTGTGGACACGGCGAACGGCCAGCCCCTCCCCGATGTCCGGGTCACCACCATCAACCCCGGCACCTCGTCCGCCGACGACGACCTCGTCCCCCACACACCCGCCGCCTCCGCGTCCGCCGCAGCGACGACTCCCACGATCATCACGCGCAAGCAGTGGGGCGCAGACGAGTCGCTGCGCGGGTCGACGACCTACAACTCGACCGTCAAGGCGATCACGATCCACCACACGGCCAGCTCGAACGACTACACCGCTGCCACGGCCGCCGCCCAGCTCCGCGGCATCTACGCCTATGACACCAAGGGCCTCGGCTGGTCTGACATCGCCTACAACTTCCTGGTCGACAAGTTCGGCCGGATCTACGAAGGCCGTGCCGGGTCGATCACCCAGGCAGTACGCGGGGCCCACGCGATGGGCTTCAACACCAACACGATGGGCGTCGCCGCACTCGGCAACTACGAGACGACTGCCGCCCCCGCCGTCATGGTCGACTCGATCGCGAAGGTCGCGGGCTGGAAGCTGTCGCAGTACGGCGTCGACCCGACCGCCACGACGAAGCTGACCTCGGCCGGCGGGACCGGCGCCAAGTTCGCCGCCGGGGTCGTCGCCACCCTCTCGACCATCAACGCGCACCGGAACACGTCGTACACCGCGTGCCCCGGCAAGAACCTCTACCCGATGATGGCGACCATCCGCAGCAAGGCCGCCCTCTACGCGAAGTACTCCTCGACCTCAGGACCGGCGCCGGTGACGACGGCGAACCTGTTCGCGACCTACGGCACGCTCACCCTCGCCTCGGGCTCGACCGGGTGGGCGGTCCGAGACCTCCAGGTCGAGCTCAACAAGCGCGGGTATGCCGCGGGCACGCCAGACGGCGCGTACGGCGCCTCCTCGCTCACCGCGGTGCAGCGCTTCCAGAAGGCTGCGTTGCTCACGGTCACCGGCAAGGTCGCGGCCAACGACTGGAAGGCGCTGTCGGGGCTCAGCTACGTCAAGACTGGCGCTCCCCCACCCCCGTTGCCCCTCAAGGCGATTGCCGGTTTCAACGCCGACGGACGCGGCGACGTCCTCGGCCGCACCACGGCCGGCGACCTGTACTTCTACCCCGCCAAGCTCGGGGGCATCGGCACGCCGGTGCGGATCGGCAGCGGCTGGAACGCCTACCGCCAGGTCATCTCCCCCGGCGATCTCACCGGCGACCGGTTCGCCGATGTCCTCGCCATCACTTCCACCGGAGCGGCCTACCTGTTCAAGGGCAACGGCAAGGGCGGCCTGCTCGCTGGAAGCACCCTGCTTACGCGCTCTTGGTCGGCCTACACCGACATCCTCACTCCGGGCGACTGGACCGGCGACGGCAAGCCAGACCTGTTGGCGCGCAAGGCCAACGGTGAGCTCTGGATGGTCGCCGGCGACGGCAAGGGCGGGTTCCCGAGCGCCTGGCGACGGATCGGCACCGGCTGGCAGATGTACGCCCAGATGATCACCCCAGGGGACGTCACCGGCGACGGTCGCGTCGACCTCCTGGGCCGCACGCCGGCCGGCAAGCTGTACCTCTACAAGGGCATCGGGGTGGCCACCGCCACGGCAACTGGCTACCTGCCCGGCATCGTGGTCTCGTCCGGATGGCGGGTCTTCAACACTGTGCTCTCGACCGGTGACCTCACCGGGGACGGCAAGGCCGACCTCATGGGGCGCACCCCGGCCAACGTCGACTACGTGTATGCCGGCACTGGCAAGGGCGCTTTCGCGGCACCCAAGCGGTTCACCGCCCCCTGGGGCGCCACGACAAGAATCACCGGAGTCCGATAGTTAAGCAGTCAGAGGTATGCCGCGTGGTCACCGGCGTGCCAACCGCTCCGCGCTACCCGCGGCAACGGCCCCAAAAGGATGTCCCTGAGTATGGCGACTTCTTCCATCTCCCCGACACCGACAGATTCGTCCGGGCAAACTATGCGCGTGACCCAGACCAGTCTTATGTCTCGACTTGGCGAGCGGTGGGACCGTCGAGCGGATTCGTACCGCGACGGTCGGGAGGCCTTCACAGCTCAATCCGCCACGCTCATTCTCCAGGAACCTCAAGCGGTGTGGGCCTTCCTCGACGCACCGGGAGTCGGCGTGCTCCTTCACCGGAAGCATCAGAAGACCTTCCATGTGCCCGGTACTCCAGAGTCAGGCCCGGGCCACCAATCATGCATGTTCATCATGAGTGACAACGGTGTGCTCGAGGTCACGGTCTCTGAGGTGATCGAGTACGACCCCCCGCACCGGGTAAGCAGCAAGATCGTCAACTCGCAGGTGCCGATGGTTGAGGTACAGACGATCGGCGAGGTGCCGGGAGGGTGCAGTTTCGCTGTAAGCCTGGGCACCCGCATCCCCCTCGGGTCCGCGCCCAAGGTCGGTCGTCAGTTACAGGCCTATCTGGACGAGTACGTTACGAAGGTCAAGACCCTCGTTGAGGCTGGGCAACAGCCTGAATCGACCCCCGCGAAAGCCAGCGACTCCTAAGCTGACCCTGTGGCGGGGAATGCGATTAACGAGGAGCGACTTGGGCGTGAGGTAATCGCCGCGGCGGTCCAACGCAGGGCCGACACCCTTGGCGGCTACCTGCCGTGGACTGAACTCACGGACTTCGCGCTCCCCGATGGCACGACTGTCCGCCTGGTCGACCCAGGTCGGGGCGGGATCTGGAACCCGAAGGAGCTCGTCGCGACCCTAAGCATCCTCACGTCGCCCGACGGCCCATATGCGGACCGCGAGACCGACGGGTTCCTCACGTACAGCTACCAATCCGGCCCTGACGGTGGCAAGAACCTCAAGCTTCGCGCGGCCATGGAGCACCGCCTCCCGGTGTTGCGCTTCGACAAGATCGCCAGGGCGACGTACCAGTTGATCTATCCGGTCTTCGTGGTGGGCGACAACCCCATCGCGCGAGAGTTCACTCTGACTCTGGATGAGGTGCTGCGTGCGCTGCCGACGTCAGAGCCGCTCTCCCCCATCGAGAAGGCGTATGCCCAGCGGCTGGTCAACCAACGGGTACACCAGCCAGCCTTCCGAGCGCGTGTGATGCTCGCGTACGAAGGGACGTGTGCGGTGTGCGCGTTGAGACACCCAGAGCTGCTTGACGCCGCCCACATCATCGAAGACGGTAACGAGGGCGGCGATCCGGTCGTGACGAATGGGCTGAGCCTCTGCAAGATGCACCACGCCGCCTACGACCGGTCTCTGCTGGGAATCACGCCCGACTACGAGGTGCGAATTAACCAGGGTCTCCTCGAAGAGATCGACGGCCCCATGCTCCGGCACGGCCTACAGGAGATGCACGGCCGAGGACTCACCCTTCCTCACGCGAAAGCAGACCGCCCAGACCGTGACCGACTGGATGCCCGCTTCCAAACATTCGCCACGGCCTGAGTGCGTGCGGTCTGAAGGCCTGCGGCCAGCTCGAGACTGCGTGGCTGCCAGGCACTCTGCCCACCTTCGTCCTCACACCAACGCACGGCCGACGGACAGGCCAGTTAGGGCTGTGAGAAGCCCCCGCTGAAGAGATGGCTTCGGCTGACTGAGGACCTGGCGCAGATTGGCAGGCAAACTGTTCGTATGTCGCAGTGGGAACGGCTGACCGACTGGCTCAGGACAGCAGACGACATCGTGCCTTTGACCTGGCCCCAGCTTGAGGCGATCGTCGGTCCGCTGCCCGAGTCGGCGACAAGGCACAGGGCCTTCTGGTCCGGCGACCGCTCCCACGTTCGCGCCTGGAAGTCTGCGGGGTACAACCTGACAGCAATTGCTTTGGGGCAAAGCGTCACCTTCGCCCGGCAAAAAGGTTGGTCTAGTCCCACCACGGATTTGAAGGTGAACGTCCCGAAGCCGATCGTTGCAAGCAAGGAGTCGGTTGACGTGGACCTCCTTCTTGTGACGTGTGTCAAGTCCAAGGGCCCGGGTCCAGCAGCCGCCAAGGAGCTCTACACTTCTCCCCTGTTCCGCAAGGAACGCGCATATTCAGAGGCAACTGGTCTGCCTTGGTTCATCCTGTCTGCAGAACATGGTCTCGTTCAGCCAGACGAATGGCTGGCACCGTACGAACGGTACCTCCCGGACACGACGCCGTCATACCAACGAGCCTGGGGGTCCTTCGTCGTCGAGCGCCTCGAACTTCTGATGGGCCCTTTGGCGGGGAAGCGCATCGAGGTCCACGCATCGCGCGACTATGTCGACGCGATCAGGAATCCGCTCGAAAGCAAGGCGGCCGTCGTGGTCACACCGCTCGAAGGCCTATCCCAAGGACTGCGGCTCAACTGGTACGACCAACATCAGGGCGCCAATCGAGACACCCCACCGCCTGTTGCCGATCGTCCACGTCGCGACGTGTCTGCCTTTGTGCATGCGCTGCGTGAAGAGAGTGCCGCGGTTGCGCCTGCAGCGTTCCTAGGGCAGCGTCGATCGGACTGGTCATCGCCCGGTTTGTACAGTTGGTGGGTCGACGTGGCGGGTGCCGAGGAGCTCTCGGCCGGACTCGGCCAACAGTTGAGTCCTGGCCTGATCTATGCCGGACTGGCCGGCGCGACTCGTTGGCCTAGCGGACGCCCCTCGGCGAACACGCTTTGGTCACGCATCGCCGGGATGCACCTCGGCGGACGCCACGAGTTCTCCACCTTTCGCCGCACCCTCGGGTCCATCCTCGCCGCGGCCGACGACGCCGAAGAGATCAACGAGGACCGGCTCACAGTCTGGATGCTCGAACATCTGCGGGTGATCCCGGTTCCGCATAACGATCCCGACGGCTTGGGACGCCTGGAGTCTGATGTGCTCTGCCGAGTCTCAGTTGATCCTTAACGGATCTGTGTCAGGTGATGCTTTACACCTGGCCTAGGAAACTGAGTGGTCCGTCCACGGTCGGTCCGCCTTGATGTTACGCACGGGCAGGGTCGTGGTCCGGCGCACCACGCGGGTCTCGCCGCCG
>NZ_JBFUCP010000011.1:0-124315 GCF_056405175.1 Pedococcus sp. P1_H8 | reverse complement strand
GGACCAACTCGCCACGACGGACCAACTCGCCACGACGGACCAACTCGCCACGACGGACCAACTCGCCACGACGGACCAGCTCACGGCGACCCCTCGCGAGTCCGTTGGCGACTCCGTCGGCGACACGGCGCCGACCATGGTCAGCAAGACGGTGGACCCCGACGACTGCGCGGTCACGGCTGAGCCGGACCCCGTGACCGAGGGAGCACCAGCGATGGAGGCAGTTGCCGCGAGCGCAGCAGCTGCAAGAGACGCCGACGCGCTGGTGACGGTCGCTGGGTTCGGGATGCCGGGCACCGCCCAGGTGCGGCGAGGGTGGTTGACCAGCCTCGGGGACGGCACCGACCCCGACCTCGACACCACGAGCGACCCCACGAGCGACCCCACGAGCGACCCCACGAGCGACCCCACGAGCGACCCGGCGAGCGCCCGCACGAGCGACCGCGCGTCGGACAGCGGAGTGACGGTGCGCCACGAAGTGGTCGCCTGCGACACCGAGACCGGTGCCCTGATGGCCGTCGCGACCGATCCTGACAAGACCGGCCGTCAACGAGTCACCGAGTCGAAGGCTTACCGGCCACCTGCGGCGCTGATCGACCTGGTCCGGGCCCGCGACGGGCGATGCCGCTTTCCCGGCTGCACCGTCAACGCCCGCTTCTGCGACCTGGACCACGTCCGACCCTGGCCCCTCGGGCCCACCCACGCAGCGAACCTGATGTGCCTGTGTCGGCGACACCACCGCATCAAGCAGACCGTCCGGTGGCGGGTCCGCATCGAGCCCGACGCCACCGTCACCTGGACCGACCCGACCGGCAGGGTGCGCACCACCCTGCCCCAGGACTTCCTCCAGCTCGAGATCAGCCAGCGCGCGGACAGCCAGCTGGACGCGTCTCCATCCCAGGACCAGCCACGGCCAATCGCGCCTCAACCGGTCGCGCCTCAGCCGGTCGCGCCTCAACCGGTCGCACCGCAACCCGTCGCCTTCGTGTCACGAGTGACGCCGGTCCTCATCTGGTCTGCTTGGGAGGACGAGCTCGCCCACCGGATGTGCGCGGCTGAGCAGGTGATCGCTCGACGGTTCCGCCATGGCCCTCGCGCACGCGGGCTCGAGGTCCGCACCCGAGGGAGGGTGTTGCTTCTCGACGGAACCTACGGCGGGACCTGCCAGAGGACTCGACCCAGAAGGTCGGGCCGACGAGCTCGGGCGGACGATCCGCCGCCCTTCTGATCGCTACCTCCTCGCGCGGCGGGGACGGCAAACCCCCCGCCGCCGCCCAGCGACGAGAAAGGCCCCCACGCAAATGTGGGGGCCATCTCGGTTGGCGGAGGATAGGGGATTCGAACCCCTGAGAGCTTTCACTCAACACGCTTTCCAAGCGTGCGCACTAGGCCACTATGCGAATCCTCCGCCGAGGAGGCTACCTGAGCGAACGGCTTGCCCTGAAATCGCTTCCGATTCCCGCCTGATTCGCGCGTGGTTCGCTCGGGGGACCGCCTCATCCGCCTTTGTTCACGTCGGCGAGCCCTAGGGGCCGAGCGGATTCGCAGACCTGCTGGCCCCCCGTCTACACTGAGCGCAGGCACCCCGTGTGGTGGTACCTCTCCGAACTCCCCCAGGGCAGGAATGCAGCAAGGGTAGGAGAGCTCTTCCAGGTACGCGGGGTGTCCCTTTGTCTCGCGACGCCCACAAGCCCGGCGGGGGCGCGCCCCGAAAAGTCGGCCAACTGGCCGCAAATCTCGAGGTATGCCGCGTGCGCGCCTCGGCCGCCAGACCGAGACTCAGGCTCGGTGGCCTTCGTCGAGCAGCCGCACGCGACGCCGGCCGAACATCACGGCAGCGTAGGACGCGAGCACGAGGACCATCACCGCGTTGGACGCGCTGGAGCGGGTCAGCAGCGCCGAGGCCGCGACGCCTCCGATGACCGTGAGCAGCAGCGGTCGCGCGTACCAGAAGGCGACCGACATGACGGCCGACCCCGGCGAGAACAGCGACACCGGAGGGAGGCCGCGGAAGGCCGCCATGAGGTGCGCGCCTGCCACGAGGGCGACCATGGCCAGCGGCCACACGAGCGCGGCGACTCCGCCGGCCGAGGTCAGGGCGACCACGCCGCCTGCGAGCAGCGCCACGGCGGCATACAGGAGTGAGGGGGCGACGAGGTGGGCCAGCGCCTCCTGGCCGTAGGCGAGCCCGATGAGGGGAGGTGTCCCGGCGTTGTCGCCCTGCAGGCGCATCCCCTCAGCCCAGGCGCCGTAGCCGAGGTAGCACGCGACCACCCCGACGAAGGCGACGATGTTGGGCACTCCCGGAGTCGCCGCGTGCGCGAGGGCCCAGCACCCAGCCCCGGACAGGACCGCCCCGACGAGGAGCGCTCCGGGCGAGCGCCGCAGCCCAAGCAGGTCTCTCGCGGCGACCACGGCCACCGGCCCGCGGGCCCGCAACCGTCGCCGACGGAGCCGGGTCGTGGGGGAGGCGACGTCGAGCCTGGCCGCGCGCAGGTCGCCGGCGAGCACCGCACCGCCGATGGTCACGGCCCGGGCCGCCTGGGTGCGCAGCCCGACGTGGTGCAGGGCGCGCAGCGAGCGGACCTCACGCAGGACCGTCTCGGGACCCCGCGTGCCGGTGGGCCAGGACCGCACCTGTCCCCACAGCCAGGAGCCGGCGAAGCCGAGGCCGACAACGATGCCCCCGAGCGTCGTGGGCACCAGGGCCAGCGGCGAGGCGACGTCGGCGACCACCATGCCGGTGCCGATCACCGCTCCGCTCAGGAGTCCGCCGACGAGGCATCCGACGAGGCTGAGGCGCCACGAGCGTCGCAGCACGACGGCGCGGTCGAGGCCACTGACCACGACGTGGTCGAGATAGGGCAGGTCGGGCACCACCGGGCCCCGGACCGAGCCCAGTCGGTGCGCGAGGAGCAGGAGTGCCACGACGATCGCCGCGACCACGAGGACACCCTGGACTCCGGTCAGGTGACGCGAGAGCCACGCAGGGTCGACGAACTCGAAGAAGGCGCGCGACGCCGGGACGCCGTAGACGAGGGACGCGATCACGGCGACGTACGCGGCATACACGGCATTGCCGTTGCCCTCCTCGGGAAGGCCGCCCCGGATGACCTCGCGCGTCTGGGCGAGGCGTTCGCGGTCGGTCGTCGGCCCCGCGACCTCGTCGGTTGGCTCGCTCATGGGCCGACGACGTCGACCACCGCGTCGCCGATGGCGGCCGTCATGGTGGGGTCGTGGCAGGCGACGACCAGGGCGGCTCCGGCGGCCTTGCGGGCCAGCAGGATGTCGGTGAGCAATGCGCGCTTGTGGGTGTCGAGGCGCTGCTCGGGTTCGTCGAGGAGCAGCACCCGCGCCGGCCGGAACAGCACCATCGCGAGGTGGAAGAGGTGTTGCTGCCCGGAGGACAGCTCGTGCGGGAACCGTTCGGAGAGGTGGTCGACCTCGAGCTCGGCCAGCATCGCGTCGGCCCGCTCGTCGGCGGTGCCGATGGCCCCGCCCCACGTCGAGTCGATGAGGACGAGGTGGTCGATGAG
Organism: Pedococcus sp. P1_H8; assembly: GCF_056405175.1. Classification (NCBI taxonomy): domain Bacteria; kingdom Bacillati; phylum Actinomycetota; class Actinomycetes; order Micrococcales; family Intrasporangiaceae; genus Pedococcus; species Pedococcus sp. P1_H8. The sequence continues at coordinate 120,779 of NZ_JBFUCP010000011.1, read as the reverse complement.
GGTCAGGTCGCGGTATGCCGTGGGCGAGCCGATGAGGGCAGCCACCCGCGCGCGCGTGGCGGGGTCGCGTTCGTCGAGCGACTGCCCGTCCAGGCTGGCCGTGCCCGACGAGGGGTCGAGGGTGCCGGCGAGGATCCGCAGCAGGGTGGTCTTGCCGCTGCCGTTCTCCCCGCGCAGGACGACGCACTGTCCGGAGGTGACGGCGACGTCGACCGGCCGCAGGAGCACGTTGCCGTCGATCTCCTTGGCGACTCCGGTGGCCGACAGCGTCACCGGTTGAGTCGTCCCCTCCGCGCCCGAACCCGGCTCGGCGGTGGGCTGTCTGCGGCGTGCGAACATCTGTCTCCTTCGTCGCCGCAAGTGTGCCACCCGGGTCTGGACGCCCGAGGCACGCGGACGCCGCGGATGTCGTCGGGGGCGACTAGGGTTCCCGAGGTGAGCACCGCGTTGTACCGCCGCTACCGGCCCGAGACCTTCGCCGACGTCATCGGCCAGGAGCACGTCACCGAGCCCCTGATGCAGGCGCTGCGCACGGGCCGGGTCAACCACGCCTACCTGTTCTCGGGGCCGCGCGGGTGCGGCAAGACGACCAGCGCGCGCATCCTGGCCCGCTGCCTCAACTGTGAGCAGGGGCCGACGCCGACCCCCTGTGGCACCTGCGACTCCTGTGTGGCGCTCGCCCGCGGCGGCGCCGGCAGCGTCGACGTCATCGAGATCGACGCGGCCAGCCACGGTGGTGTCGACGACGCCCGTGACCTGCGCGAACGCGCGTCCTACGGCCCGGCCCAGAGCCGCTACAAGATCTACATCATCGACGAGGCCCACATGGTCACGCCGCAGGGCTTCAACGCCCTGCTCAAGATCGTCGAGGAGCCGCCCGAGCACGTGAAGTTCGTCTTCGCGACGACCGAGCCCGAGAAGGTCATCGGCACGATCCGCAGCCGCACCCACCACTACCCGTTCCGGCTGGTCCCGCCCGGCCAGCTCTCCGACTACATGGCCAGCCTCTGCGAGCAGGAGCGCGTGGCCGTTGCGCCGGGCGTGCTGTCCTTCGTGACGCGCGCCGGTGGCGGGTCGGTGCGCGACTCGTTGTCGGTGCTCGACCAGCTGATCGCCGGCTCCAGCGACGAGGGACTCACCTACGAGGGGGCCGCGGCGCTGCTGGGGTTCACCGACGCCGAGCTGCTCGACGCGATCATCGACGCCTTCGCCGCGGCCGACGCGGCGGGCGTGTTCCACCAGGTCGACCGCGTCATCGAGACCGGGCTCGACCCCCGCCGCTTCGTCGAGGACCTGCTCGAACGGCTGCGTGACCTGATCGTCGTGGCGGCGGTCCCCGACGGCGCGTCCTCGGTGTTGCGGGGTGTGCCCGAAGACCAGCTCGAGCGCATGCGTCAGCAGTCGGCCGCCTTCGGCGGCGGCGCCCTGTCGCGCGCGGCCGACATCGTCAATGCCGGACTGACCGAGATGACCGGCGCCACCGCGCCGCGACTCCAGCTCGAGCTCATCTGCGCGCGCGTGCTGCTCCCCGCCGCCTCGGGTGAGTCCGGGTATGCCGCGCGCCTGGACCGCCTCGAACGTCGCCTCGACGTCGAGGGCGTCCCGTCGGTGACCCGTGCAGCGGCGCCGGCCTCCTCGTCCGTCTCGCCGCCCGCTGCGGCGCCCGTTGCCGTCGCTGCGCCGCCCGTGCCGGCCCCCGAGCCGGTGGTTGTCGAGCCGGAGGTCGTGCGCGAGCAGGTGCCCGATGCAGGGTCACCCGAGCCGACGTCGTCCGAGCCCACGTCACCCGAGTCCACGTCGCCTGAGCCAGTGGTGGCTGAGCCCGCCGCAGAGGCGCCCCGGTCCGGCACACCTGGTGGTGGCATCGACGTCGCGGCCATCCGCCGGGCCTGGCCGGACATCCTCGGCTGGATCTTCAAGCACAAGCGCACGACGTGGACGCTGCTGTCCGAGCACGCGATCGTGCACGACTACGACGGCTCCAAGGTGGTGCTCGGCATCTCGACCGTCGGCATCGCCAACACCTTCCGTCACGGTCCGCACGCCGACCTGGTCCGTCAGGCCCTCATCGACGTGCTCGGCGTCGACGCGCGCGTCGAGGGGATCCCCACCCCCGACGCCGCCCTCTCCGCGCCGAGCGGCGAGGCCCACCCCACCGTCGCGCCCGCCAACCGGTTCCCGTCCGATGACCCGGCCGTCAAGGGCGACAACCCCGCGCCGTCTGGCGCCCGAGGCGGCACCGACGGTGATGCGGCGGGAAGCCCTGGTGGCGACGCGGCATACGGTGGCATTGCTGCCTCGAGCCCGCCGCCCGAGACCGGCGGCGGTTGGGCCACCGCATCCTCGGGGCCCAGCGGCGGTCCGAGTTGGGCCAGCGACGACCCGACGAGTGCTGCGCCTGCTCCCGCCGAGTCCGCACAGGGGTCGAGGCTGGCTGCGGCCAAGGCGGCGGTGGCGGCAGAGGCGCCGGCGCGGACTCCCGACACCTATGTCGCCGATGACAGCGCCGCCAGCGCCGACGACGAGGACATCGCCGAGCTGGGCGAGGTCGGCCGACCGGTGATCGAGCGGCTGCTCGGCGGCAAGGTCATCGACGAAGGACCTTGATCGCTTCGATGGGCATCGCTGAGCTCCTCACGCGTCCGACCGTGGCCGAGCGTGCGTCCTCGCTGCCGGGGGACGACGTCCTGGCACCCGCCGATGTCGTGATGGATCGTGCGTTCACCCTGGAGGCTCCCCCCGACGCCGTGTGGCCGTGGATCGTCCAGCTGGGCAAGCGACGAGCCGGCTGGTACTTCCCCGCGCTGGCCGAGCGAGTCGTTCCGCCCGCCCGTCGCGGCCTGCGGCGGATCGACCACCGACTCCAGGCGCTGTCGGTCGGCGACGTGGTCCCGGACTGGGGTGGGGCGGACGCGACGTTCACCGTGGTCGAGCTCGCACCGGCCCGGCACCTGCTCTACGGCTCGACCCGCGGCAGTACCCACCTGACGTGGTGCCTTCAGCTGACGCCGGTCGGTGGCCAGCTCACCCGAATGCACTTGCGCCTGCGCCTGGCGCCGGTCAGGCACCGGTTCGTCGCGGAGCACGGAGGTGGGTTGATAGACCAGCTCACCGTCATGGGCCTGGCAGCCGGGCTTCGCGAGCGGGTCCGCGCCACCAGCGACACCGCGAGGGCATAGGCTCACGGGTGTGTACGAAGGCGTGGTCCAGGACCTGATCGACGAGCTCGGGCGACTGCCCGGTGTCGGTCCCAAGAGTGCCCAGCGGATCGCCTTCCACCTGCTGCAGGCCGACGCGATCGACGTCAAGCGCCTGGTCGAGGTGCTCACCGAGGTCAAGGCCAAGGTGCGGTTCTGCGAGACCTGCGGCAACGTCGCGGAGTCCGAGCAGTGCCGGATCTGCGCCGACCCGCGCCGTGACAACACCGCCATCTGCGTCGTGGAGGAGCCGAAGGACGTGGTCGCCATCGAGCGCACGCGCGAGTTCCGCGGCCGCTACCACGTGCTGGGTGGCGCGATCAGTCCGATCGACGGTGTGGGGCCAGACGACCTGCGCATCAAGGAGCTGATGACCCGGCTGGCGTCGGCCGAGGTCACCGAGATCATCATCGCCACCGACCCCAACCTCGAGGGTGAGGCGACGGCCAGCTACCTGGCCCGTTTCCTGCGCCCCATGGGGTTGCGGGTGACCCGGCTCGCATCGGGGCTGCCCGTGGGTGGCGATCTGGAGTATGCCGACGAGGTCACCCTCGGCCGCGCATTCGAAGGCAGGAGGCTTCTCGATGTCTGACGATCTGAAGGTGCTGGCCGATGAGTCGGCCGCTGACGCCCGCGCCTATCTCTCGACGGTCACCGAGGTGGCCTCGGGGACGGCGCCCGATGCAGCCATCCCGATGACGCTCCTCGCGTTGTCCCAGGTGCTCGTCATGGGTGCCCGGCTCGGCGCCATCGAGGACATCGTCCCGGCCGAGCGGTTCGAGACCGACACGGTCGAGGCCGAGCTCGACCCGCTGCGGGCGGGCGTCGCCAACCTCTTCGAGGGACTCGACGAGTACGCCGACCTCGTCGACCCCGTCACCTCGACCGAGCTCGCCACCGGATCACTGTCCAACGACGTGACGGTCATCGCCGGTGCGCTCTCCCACGGCCTGCGGCACTACGACGCCGGGCGCGTGTCGGAGGCGCTGTGGTGGTGGCAGTTCAGCTACCTCTCCGACTGGGGCGAGCGGGCGGCCTCCGCCCTGCGCGTCCTGCAGTCCCTGCTCGGCCACATCCGGCTCGACGCCGACGAGGAGCGAGTCTCCGAGGCCGAGTTCGACGCCCTGCACCCCTGACCTGCTGACGATCGACCCCGTCACGCGAGTCCTTGAAGGATCTGCGACGTCAGAACGCGGTGGATCCTTCAAAGACTCGGGCGAGCACGCGGCATACCTCATCTGCGTGCGGAGCGCGCTGCGAGGCCGTCAGGCGATGCGGGTGCCGTTGGGCAGGCGGCGGATCGGTGTGCGCAGCCGCTGACCGGCCACCACCCCCGCGCCGAGGCCGGCGATCAGCAGGAAGCCGAGACCGAACGGCCAGACCGGAGCGCTCTCGAGGGCCTCGTCGAGCGGGTCCACATAGCTCCCGTCGGTGAACTCCCCCTGACCCTCGCCGATGAAGCTAGCGCATTCCTGTGCGACGTCGTCGGGTCCGTTGCGCGCCATGCGTGACCCGGCGCTGATCCAGCGCATCGGGGTGAAGCCGCCGGAGTAGATCCCGTTCTTCTTGCGCGGCTGCGAGGGTGCCGCGTCGGCGACCACGACGAACGGGTTGAGCGGCAGCATCCACCAGATCCGCTCCGTGTGCGCAACGGTCGCGCGGCGGGTGAAGGTGGTGCAGTCGGCGCGAGTCGGCTCGACCTGGCTCTTCTTGATCTGCTCGAGCTGTTCGGGCGTGAGGTTGGGGTCGCTCGGGTCGAAGGCAGGGGGCTGGTGGTTCTGGAACCACGACTCGGGGATGCCGTAGACCTTCTGCGTCTCCTCCTGCGTCACGAGGAAGGCGCTGAGCCCGAACCCGATCGTGGTGCCGAAGACGAGGGCGCCCATCGTCAGGTAGGTCAGCACGGCCGAGGCGACCGGTCGCGCCGTGAGGGTGGAGAACATCAGGCCGATCGAGCACACCACCGCAAGCACGAGGATCAGCACGAACAGGGACATCACGATGCGCCCCGCCGAGATGCCACCCTCGAACCACGCCCACGCCAGGAACGGCAGCGCGCTCGTGAGGAAGGCCAGCGAGATCGCCCAGGCCGAGAGCAGCTTGCCGAGCGCGATGTCCCACGGGGACAGGAGCGTGGTCTGCAGCGTCGCCAGGACACCGTGCTCGCGGTCGCCGTTGACCGAGGTCGCCGTGAGCGAGGGCACGATGAGCATGGACAGCCCCAGCACGAAGAAGACGACGATGTCGTACATCGCCGATCCCGAGCTGAGGTCGGGGTCGTTCGTCGCCCAGTAGGCGAGGAACGTGACGCCCGCGATGAGGACGACCCAGACCGCCAGCACGATCGGCCAGCGCGAGGTGCGGACTCGTTGACGCAGCTCGAGGGCCGCGATCGTCCTGATTCCGTGCCAGCTCATCGCCGGTCCTCCGTCGCTGCGAGGTAGGCGGACTCGAGGGCGCCCTGACTGGGGGCGAAGGCGATCACCCGGATGCCGTCGCGGACCAGGTCGGCGAGCAGTCGCGCGGCGTTCTCCTCGCCGGCCACCTCGACCTCGGTGAGGCCGCCTCCGACCCGGATGGCTGGCACGTGGTGTTCCTCGAGCCAGCTCGCGAGGTCTTCGGGGTCGAGCGAGTCGATGCGCCACGAGGCCATCGCCGTCGCGACGAAGCCCGCGTCGAGGCTCTGGGTCTCCAGGCTCCGTCCGCGGGCCACGATGACGGCGCGGTCGGCCACCTCTTGGAGCTCGGTGAGGATGTGGCTGGAGACCAGGACCGTCTTGCCTTGTGCCGCAAGGGATCTCAATACATCGCGCAGCTCGATGCGGCTGCGCGGGTCCAGTCCGGAGGCCGGCTCGTCGAGCAGGAGCACGCTGGGGTCGTTGATGAGGGCGCGGGCCAGGCCGAGCCGCTGCTTCTGCCCCCGCGAGAGGACCCGCGCGCGCCGGTCGGCGAGGTCGTCGAGGTGGACCGTGTGCAACAGCTCGTCGGTGCGGGCCCGTGCCCGGTCCGCCGGGATCCGGTATGCCGCGGCGATGGTGTGCAGCACCTCGCGCACCGTGAGCGCGTCCCAGGTGCCGAAGCCGTCGGGCATCCACCCGATCTTCGCCCGGACCTCGGTCGGCTGGCTGACGGGGTCGAGCCCGTCGATGCGGATCTGGCCCTGGTCCGGCACGAGCAGCGTGGCCATCATCAACAGCAGCGTCGTCTTGCCCGAACCGTTGGGACCGATCAGCGCAGTGACCTCGCCCGGCTCTGCCGTGAGGCTGATGCTGTCGACGGCGAGCACGTCCCCGAACGCTCGCCGCACCCCCTGTACCTCGATGCTCATGCGCGAAGGCTAGCGGTGCCCGACCGCCCTGCCATCGGCTTTCGTACTCACCCGCGTCCGGCATGCGGCACCCACGTCCCACGATGAGGACGGCAGTTATGCTGGCGACTCCGCACCGCCGCACCGCCGTCTCGGGTCCACAGGAGTTCCAACCGTGCCGATCGTCGTCCAGAAATATGGCGGCTCATCGCTGGCCGATGCAGCCAGCATCAAGCGTGTCGCCCGTCGGATCGCCGAGGCCAAGAAGGCCGGGAACGACGTGTGCGTCGCGGTGTCCGCCATGGGCGACAGCACCGACGAGCTGCTCGACCTGGCCAACCAGGTGAGCCCGCAGCCCCCGCCCCGCGAGCTGGACATGCTGCTGACCGCAGGCGAGCGCATCTCCATGGCCCTGGTGGCCATGGCGATCGCTGACCTGGGCTACACCGTGCGGTCGTTCACGGGCAGCCAGGCCGGCGTCATCACCGACTCCTCGCACGGCCGCGCCCGCATCATCGACGTGACCCCGGGCCGGGTCACCGACGCCCTCGACAAGGGACACATCGTCATCGTCGCCGGGTTCCAGGGCGTCAGCCAGGACACCAAGGAGATCACCACCCTGGGGCGCGGCGGGACCGACACGACCGCGGTCGCGCTGGCCGCTGCGCTCAACGCCGAGGTGTGCGAGATCTACACCGACGTCGACGGCGTCTTCACCGCCGACCCGCGAATCGTCCCGGCAGCCCGCAAGATCCACCGCATCTCCAACGAGGAGATGCTCGAGCTGGCGGCCTCGGGATCAAAGGTCCTCCACCTGCGCAGCGTCGAGTACGCCCGCCGGTTCCACATCCCCATCCACGTTCGCAGCTCCTTCTCAGCGAAGGAGGGCACCATCGTCACGGACAAACCAGTTGAAGGAGACACCGTGGAAGCCCCCATCATCGCCGGTGTCGCCCACGACCGCAGCGAAGCCAAGATCACCGTTGTCGGCGTCCCGGACCACCCCGGCAAGGCGGCGGCGATCTTCCAGACCTGCGCCGACGCCGAGATCAACATCGACATGATCGTGCAGAACGTGTCGGCGACCGAGACCGGCCTCACGGACATCTCGTTCACCTGTCCCAAGACGGACGGCCAGACCGGGGTCCACGCGCTGCGGAAGGTGCAGGAGTCCGTCGGCTTCGCCTCGATCCAGTACGACGACCAGATCGGCAAGCTGTCCCTCGTGGGCGCCGGGATGCGTTCGCACCCGGGAGTCTCTGCGACGTTCTTCAAGGCGCTCGCCGACACCGGCGTCAACATCGAGATGATCTCGACGTCCGAGATCCGCATCTCGGTGGTGACGCGGGCCGAGGTTCTCGACGATGCCGTCCGCGCGGTGCACTCGGCGTTCGGGCTGGACTCCACGGAGGGCGAAGCCGTGGTCTACGGAGGCACCGGCCGGTGACCTCACTGGCCTCGAAGGCCCCGCGCCCGACGCTCGCACTGGTCGGAGCCACCGGAGCCGTGGGGGCGGTGACCCAGCAGGTGCTCGCGATGCGGGCCGACATCTGGGGCGAGATCCGGGCTGCCGCCTGCGCGGAGGACGCCGGCACGGTCCTGGTGGTCTGCGGCCGCGAGGTGGTCGTCCAAGAGCTGTCGCCCGAGTTCTTCGACGGCGTCGACATCGCGCTCGTCGACGTCCCTGCACCGGTGGCTGCCCTGTGGGCGCCGATCGCCGCGGCCCGCGGGGCGGTCGTCATCGACAACAGCTCGGCGCTGCGTGGAGATCCCGACATCCCGCTGGTCGTCCCCGAGGTCAACCCCCTGCAGATCCGCAACCGGCCCAAGGGCATCATCGCCAACCCCGGTGCGACGACGTTGACGATGATCGATGCGCTCGGTGTCCTGCACGCTGGGTGGGAGCTCACCGAGCTGGTCGTGGCGTCCTACCAGGCGGCCTCCGGTGCCGGTCGGGTCGGCATGGGGCGGCTCTACGACGAGCTCGAGGTCGTGGCGGGCCACCGCGAGCTCGGACACCAGCCGGGAGACGTGCGACGCCTGATCGAGCACGAGCTCGGCGCCGATTCACCGTTCCCGGCGCCGCTGGCCCTCAACGTCATCCCGTGGATCGGGGTGGCGGCCGAGGACGGCTGGACGTCCGAGGAGCTCAAGATCCGAAACGAGACCCGCAAGGTGCTCGGACTGCCTGACCTGCGCGTCTCCGCGACCTGTGTCCGGGTGCCTGTCATCACGACGCACTCGGTAGCCGTCCACGCCACGTTCGCCCGCAAGATCGACGTCGCCGAAGCCCGGCAGGCCCTCGTCGAGGCGCCGGCCGTGGTCGTGCTGGACGACCCCGAGAGCCTGGAGTTCCCGACGCCGTCGGACATCGTCGGCTCCGATCCGCGCTTCGCCGGCCGGTTGCGCCAGGCGCTCGACTTCCCCAACACGCTCGACTTCTTCATCTGCGGCGACAACCTGCGCAAGGGCGCTGCGCTCAACATGGTGCAGGTCGCCGAGCTGGTCGCGAAGGACCTCGCCGTCGTCCGCTGACGTCAGTCGTCCAGGGTCGCCCGCAGACCGGCCTCCCCGACCGAGAGCTGGAGCCTGCCGTTCGCGGGGAGGTCGACCACCGCACAGCCGTGCAGGACATCCACCTGCGGCGCTTCGACGAGCCGGCACACGGTATGCCGTCCGGTCGCCGTGAGCGCGAACTTCCCGTCCTCGTCGATGGGCGCCAAGACCCCTCCGGCGCGCGTGACCTCGTCGCGCAGGACACGTCCCCCGACATAGGGCAGGTCGCCGCTGCCCGGGACGTCGATGCCGGCCTGTCCGAGGAAGTCCAGCAGCGCAGCGTCCCCGAGCACCGCGACCCAGCCGCCGCCGAGGGGTCGGTCGTCCTTGCCCGTGTCGTCGACCGCCACGACGGTGCCCTCGAGCCCGTCCGGTCCGCCGCAGCCCGTGAGGGCAAGCATCGGGAGGGCCAGCATCGCGACCCAGGTGGCGGCTGCGACCCGTCGGCCTCGCTGGGCTCGCGCTGCCGTGGTGGCGAGGAAGGTCATGGCTCGACATCCTCGCGCAGCCTCCTTCCGCAGCCCCACCGATCACGGCTCGGTGACGAAACGTGTCGTGCGCGTGTCGCTTGACATGTGACTGGTGTGACTGGTGTGACGATTGTGACTCGGGATCACCGCGAGCCAGGGGGCAGCAATGAAGGACGAGGACCTCACACCAACTCAGCTGTGGCGCAAGCACCGGTTGCGCCAGGTCATGCTCTTCGTCACCATCCCCGGCGTCCTGCTGGGCACGGCCAGCATCACCGCGGCCTACTCGGCAGGCTGGATGACCCCGCCGCCGCCCAAGCCCGCCTGCACCCCGATCGTCGTGCCAGCGCCGGCCCGTGCGTCCTTCACCGTCAACGTCATGAACGCCACCGGCCGCCAGGGCGTCGCCGCCGAGGTCGCCGTCGGCCTGGCCAAGCGGAAGTTCACCGTCGGGGGCATCAGCAACGCTCCCGAGTCCTGGTACGTCACCCAGACCGCCGTCGTGCACCACGGCCCGAAGGGGCTCGACCAGGCGCTCCTGACGGCCTCCCAGATTCCCGGGGCGAAGCTGTTCGCCGACACCCGGTCGGGCACCTCGGTCGACGTCGTCGTGGGTCTGGGCTACCAGCAGCTGGTCCCGATTCCCGCGCGGCTCAAGCCGACTCCGTCCGAGGTCAAGGTCAACGTCTACAACACGACCTACAAGACCGGCCTGGCCAAGACCGTCGCCGATGCCGTCGCGGCTCGCGGGTTCAAGGTCAAGGATGTGTCCAACGACCCCTTGCGCACCCTGCAGATGGGCACCGCCGTCATCCGCTACGGCGAGGAGGGCGACCTGGCCGCGACCCTGCTGCAAGGACACGTCCCGGACGCCCAGCTGGTCAAGGACGACCGCCTCGGGGCAGGTGTCGACCTCGTCATCGGCAACGCGTTCACGGAGCTGACCCCGAGCGCTGACGTCCCCCCGCTGCCTCCCCGACCCGTGCAGGCGGTGCCAACGGTGGCGCGTCCCTGCAAGTGACCACGACCTGAGAGCCGCCGCGACCCGGGCTTGGCATCGGGCGCGAGGAACAGGCACAGTGGGTGCCCCATGACGTCTCGCCCCCTGTATGCGGTTCCCCTCCTGTGTGCCGTCCTCGCCTCCGCGTGTGGTGGCGGTCAGCCCGACTCCGCGACCAGCACCACCGGCCCAGCCGCGGCGTCGACCACGGCGGCGACTGCGACCTCAACGCCGACGAGCGCGACGACGACCACGACGAAGCCGCCGGCCACCAAGGCGAGCAAGCCACCGCCGCCGGCGACGCGGCATACCACTGCGGCTCCGAAGCCCGGGCCGGCCACGAGCCTGGCCCCGGTCCCGCGCGCGGGGGCCGAGCCGACGGTGCGTTTCCCGCGGAACGAGCCTGCAGTCGGCTCGGGCGCCAACGCCTCGATCGCCCGCGTCCCCGACGGCGTCTGGAACGCGATGGTGGGCTACTCGTGGACCGCGGGGTGCCCGGTGGGGCGCTCGCAGCTGAGATACGTGCGCGTCAACTTCTGGGGCTTCGACGGCAAGCGGTCGAGGGGATCGCTCGTCGTGAATGCGTCGATCGCCGACGAGACAGCCGCCGCGTTCGCCCGGCTCTACGCCCTGCAGTTCCGCATCCGCCAGATGAAGCCGATGGACGCGTCGTGGGGCCACAACCCAAAGGGCCCGGGCGCCAACGACTACGCGGCGATGGAGGCGGACAACACCTCCGCGTTCAACTGCCGCTACGTCGGCGGCCAGGAGGCGAGCAAGGTCTACAGCAAGCACGCCTACGGCACGGCGATCGACGTCAACGACTTCGAGAACCCCTACGTCGCCGACAACGGGACCGTCTACCCCGACCGCTACTGGCTGAGCCGGCGCGGACCTGCGCCCGGCGTCTTCTCGTCGAGTGGGAGTGCCGCGGTGCGGGCCTTCACCAACCAAGGCCTGCGCTGGGGTGGGCTGTGGTCCCACCCCGACTACCAGCACTTCGACCGATGACCCGGGTGTTCCCTCGCCGCCTTAGTGGCGGGTATGCCGTGGGGCTTGCGGCCGTTGCCCTGCTCACCGCCTGCTCGAGCGAGCCCGAGGCCGCGTCGCCGACCACTCGCGCCACCGCCTCGTCGACGACACCGTCCACGACCCGCACGACCACGACCAGCACGACCACGACGGCGGCACCCAAGCCGAAGACGTCCACGACCACCCGCTCGACGCCGAAACCGAGCCCCAAGCCGAGTCCGAAGCCGAAGGCCGCGGCCACCTGCTCGGTCCCCTCGGGGGTGCGCGCCGCCCAGGTCGTGACCGTCCGGTCGTCGGGCTCCAGGGCGACCGTGCGGGCCTGCCGCCGGACGTCCGCCGGCTACGTCCTCGACCTCGGCCCCTACTACGGCCACGTCGGGCTCAACGGGGTCAGCTGGTCCAAGCACGAGGGTGACCTCAAGACGCCCGCGGGCACCTTCCCCTTGCGCGGTGGCTTCGGTGCCCGCGCGAATCCCGGTCTGCCGCAAGGGTGGTTCGGCGTCGACAGCTCCGACGTCTGGGTCGACGACAGCCAGTCGAGCCTCTACAACACCCACCAGCACAAGCCGGCCAACGGCCGGTGGACCTCGGCCGAGAACCTCCTCAACACGCCTGCCTACAACTACGCCCAGGTGATCGGCTACAACGAAGCGCGGACGCCCGGGCGGGGTTCCGCCATCTTCTTCCACGTCGACACGGGCAGGGGGACCGCCGGCTGCGTGTCCCTGCCGACGTCCGCCTTGCTGGCCGTGATGCGGTGGGAGCGGTCCGGCGCCGTCATGTCGATCAGCTGAGTCGTGGCGCTGGGCTGAGACCACGGTGGCCGTCCCCTCCCCGACACGGCAGAGTGAACCCATGACCGTCAAGACCGTCGCCATGCTCACCGCTGGTGGCCTCGCCCCCTGCCTCTCGTCCGCTGTGGGCGGGCTCATCGAGCGCTACTCCGAGGTGGCGCCGGACGTGCGCCTCATCGCCTACCGCAACGGGTATGCCGGGCTGCTCACGGGTGACTCGGTCGAGGTCACCGACGAGGTGCGGGCCAAGGCGCACCTGCTGCACGGCTTCGGGGGTAGTCCCATCGGCAACAGCCGGGTCAAGCTCACCAACGTCAAGGACTGCGTGAAGCGCGGACTGGTCCAGGAGGGCCAGAACCCGCTGCACGTCGCAGCCGAACAGCTCACCCGCGACGGCGTCGACGTCCTGCACACCATCGGTGGCGACGACACCAACGGCACCGCGGCGGATCTCGCCGCCTACCTGCACTCCAACGGCTACGAGCTCACCGTCGTCGGGCTGCCCAAGACGATCGACAACGACGTCATCCCGATCCGGCAGTCCCTGGGCGCCTGGACCGCCGCTGAGCAGGGCGCGTCGTTCGCGCGCAACGTGATCGCCGAGCACTCCGCCAACCCGAGGATGCTCATCGTGCACGAGGTGATGGGTCGCAACTGCGGATGGCTCACTGCCGCAACGGCTCTCGCACACCACCAGTGGGTGCAGGGCGCCGAGTTCAGTGGCTGGCTGGAGAACTCGCCCGAGCGGTGGGACGTCCACGGCGTCTTCGTGCCGGAACGTCCGCTCGACATCGCGAGCGAGGCGAAGCGGCTGCGCACCGTCATGGACGAGTACGACGGCGTGAACCTCTTCGTCTCCGAGGGTGCGGGTGTCACCGAGATCGTCGAGGCGATGGAGGAGGCCGGGCAGGACGTGCCGCGCGACCCCTTCGGCCACGTCCAGCTCGACAAGGTCAACCCGGGGGCGTGGTTCGCCAAGCAGTTCGCCGACCAGCTCGGGGCAGACAAGGTGCTCGTCCAGAAGAGCGGCTACTTCGCGCGGTCGGCCGCGGCCAACGACGCGGACCTCGCCCTCATCAAGGACTGCACGACGTATGCCGTGGACGCGGCTCTTCGTGGCGAGTCCGGTGTCGTCGGGCACGACGAGGAGCGGGGGGACTCGCTGCGCGCCATCGAGTTCGACCGGATCAAGGGCGGCAAGGCGTTCGACCCGTCCGTCGACTGGTACACAGCCCTGCTTGCTGACCTCGGGCAGGCGTAGCACAGTCGGTGCCATGGCACCCACGTCCGCGGCCGAACCCCGTCCCAGCACCACGGCATACCGAGAGGCTCGTGACACGCTCGTCGCACTCACTGGGCAGCACGAGCGCGCGGTGCGCGAGTTCCGGTGGCCCGACGTGGGCGAGCGCTTCAACTGGGCGGTCGACTGGTTCGACGCGATCGCCCGCGGCAACGAGGCCACGGCGCTGTGGATCGTGGAGGAGGACGGCGCCGAGCAGCGGCTGTCCTTCGACGAGGTGGCCACCCGCTCCGACCAGGTCGCGGTCTGGCTGTCGGGGCTGGGCGTGGCCAAGGGGGACCGGGTGCTGCTCATGCTCGGCAACCAGGTCGAGCTCTGGGAGACGATGCTCGGGGTGTTCAAGCTCGGTGCCGTCATCATGCCGACCACGGCGGCCCTCGGCCCGGCTGACCTGCGGGACCGCGTCGACCGCGGCAGTGCGCGGGTGGTGGTGGCCAACGCCGCGGACACCGCCAAGTTCGACGAGGTGCCGGGCGACTACCTGCGCGTGTGCGTCGGCGAGGCGGACGGCTGGCACGCCTACACCGACGCGTATGCCGCGGAGCCACACCCCTTCGAGACCACCACCGCCGCATCGGATCCACTGCTGCTCTACTTCACCTCGGGCACGACCAGCAAGCCGAAACTCGTTGAGCACACTCAGGTTTCGTACCCCGTCGGCCACCTGTCGACGATGTACTGGATCGGCGCGCGACCCGGTGACGTCCACCTGGCCATCAGCTCGCCCGGGTGGGCCAAGCACGCCTGGTCGTGCTTCTTCGCCCCGTGGATCGCCGAGTCCACGATCTTCGTCTACAACTACGCGCGGTTCGACGCGGGCGCGCTGCTGGACCAGATCAGGCGGGCCGGGGTGACGACCTTCTGCGCTCCCCCCACGGTCTGGCGGATGCTGATCCAGGCCGACCTCAGCGGCGGGAGGGGCGACCTGCGCGAGCTCCTGGCTGCGGGCGAACCGCTCAACCCCGAGGTGATCAGCCAGGTCCAGCGCGCGTGGGACCTCACCATCCGCGATGGGTACGGCCAGACCGAGACCACCCTCCAGATCGGCAACATAGCCGGCGAGCCACTCAAGCCCGGCTCCATGGGGCGGCCCATGCCGGGCGTGCCCGTGGCGCTCATCGACCCGCTCACCGGTGAGCTCGCCGACGAGGGAGAGATCGTCCTCGACCTGTCCCAGCACCCCGTCAACCTGATGACCGGCTACCTCGGTGACGAGGAGCGCCAGGCGGCGGCGATGTCCGGCGGCTACTACCACACGGGCGACGTGGCCCAGCGTGACGCGGAGGGCTACATCACCTACATCGGTCGCACCGACGACGTGTTCAAGGCGAGCGACTACAAGGTGTCACCCTTCGAGCTCGAGAGCGTGCTCATCGAGCATCCAGCCGTGGCCGAGGCGGCGGTCGTGCCGGCGCCCGATGCGACCCGGCTGGCCGTGCCCAAGGCCTACATCGCGCTGGCCCCCGGCTGGGAGCCCGATGCCGAGACCGCAAAGGCGATCCTGGCGCACGCCCGTGCGCACCTCGCGCCCTACCTGCGGGTCCGACGCGTCGAGTTCTTCGAGCTGCCCAAGACCATCTCCGGCAAGATCCGCCGGGTCGAGCTGCGCGATCGCGAGCAGCAGGCCTTCGACGGTGGGCGTTCGCTCTCCGAGGAGTTCCGCGACGACCAGTTCCCCGACCTCAAGGGGTGACCGAGGCGCCCGCGGACAGCGCGTGGATTTGGTGGGGCCGCTCGACTAGTCTGGCCACGTCGAACCGGAACCGGGGGCGGTTCTGTCCGACAAACAGTGGGGACTGGGGGGTTACCGACCGTTTGCCTGATGGGAAGTTGGCATGTTGCGACTGGCCAAAGCCATGCCGTTGAGGACGTGTATCGCCGTCCACGTGCTCAGCGTCGACCCGGATCGTCGGGTGCTCCTCGACCGGGCCAAGCCGCCGGAGCAGCCGTTCTGGGGTCTCCCGGGCGCTGTCATCGAGGTGGGGGAGGACCCGGTCATCCGGGTCCGGCGGCTGGTCTCCGCGGCGGGGGCGCTGACAGCCACCAGGGCCGAGGTCATCGACGTCGAGAGCGTCGTCGAGGGAGATCTGCACGTGGTGCACCTGGTCTTCGAGTGCGGAGCCGAGCCCTCCCTGCTGCCCACGGTGACGGGGTCGTCCGCGCTGTGGTGGAGCCTGCCCGAGATCGTCGGCCTCAACCTGTCGCCCCGGACCCGCAAGGCCCTGGCCTCGCGGTGGTCGATGATCTGGCCCGACACCTGATCCCGACGCCCCCGGTGGCGACGAGCCTCAGAGACAGCACTGCGGTCGCTAGCGCGTGACGGCGTCGCCGTCGTCCTCCCCGTCGGGGTCACCCGTGCCCGAACCCGACGAGCCTGACGCTGACGAGCCCGAACCCGACGAGTCCTCGTCCTCGTCCGCGGGCTCTGTGCTGGATCCCGTCGACGGCTCGTCCTCGCCCTCGTGGTCGCTGCCGTCCCCTTCACCGGGTTCGTCCGCCTCGGTGGGGTCGTCCGAGTCCTCGTCGTGCGGTGCGGTGGTGGGCACCGACCCGGGGCCGACCCTTCCGCCCCGCGTGGTCGAGGAATTCTCGGACTTCTCGTGGGTTGCGTCTGGCCAGGCCATCGCGAGGCTGGGCAGCTCGGTCGGCGTGGTGCCGACCGGGTGTGGCACGGTCGCCGCGGGAGGGGACACCACCGCGGGCGGGGGAGTCGGGCGCGCCGCGTGCTCGGTGTCTGCCAAGGTGCCGATGGCCGCCGCAGCCGTCGCGGTCGCGAGCAGGATCCCGGCGACGACCGTCGTCCCTGTCGCGACGTGTCGGGCGCCGCCCTGGCGGCGTCGACCCAGCTCGTCTCCGGGCGCCGGGACGACGACGGGCCCGAGCAGCCGGGCGAGCTCGCCGCTGGGCTCCGGTGCCGCGGTGACGAGGGCGCGCAACGCGTCGAGCGCCGTGTCGAGGGCAGGGTCGCCCGAGGGTTGGGCACCAGTCAGGACCACCTCGACGCCAGCGGCGTCGAGGTCGTGCTGACCGGCGTGTTCGGGAGTGGAGTTCATGTCGCTAGGTGTCATCGTCGGTCCGGTCATGGGGTTACGCCCTGGGCTCGGGCGGTCGTGCGCAGGGCCAGGAGGCCGCGACGCTGGAGCTGTTTGACCGCGCCCACGCTGCGGCCGGTCGCGGCCGCCGTTTCCTCGAGGCTGAGGCCTGCCACGACCCGCAGGAGGACCACCTCGCGCTGGCCGTCGTTGAGGGCAGCGACCAGCGCCATGGCCTGCTCGGCGCCGAGGGTGCGAACGGCGACAGTCTCGGCGGACTCAGTGGCCCTGCGGTCATCCTCGGGCAGGTACGGCACGTTGACGGGCTGCCGATGGCGGGCTCGTAGCTCGTCGACCACCCTCGCGTGTGCCAGCGAGAACGTGAAGGTCCGCAGGCCCGCCGCGCCACCCGTGAGGTCAGGCAAGCGGTGGAACAACGTGAGGAACACGTCCTGCGTGAGCGCTTCCGGGTCGGCGGACCCATGGGCCCGCAGGTACCCGGCCACGCGCGGCGCCAACGCGTCGTACACCGACCGCAGCGCCCCGGACTCACCCGCGACCGCCGCAGCGACGAGCTCGTCGGTGACCTGGTTCACGGTGTCAGGGTGACAGGACTCGGTGCCCCGCGCCCGGAACGATGTTCTCGGAACCGTGGGTCAGTCGTCGGAGCCGCCGTCCTCGCCGTCGTCGTCACCGTGGTCGTCGTCACCGTCGTCGTGGGTCGTGGTCGAGCTGGCCGACGCGTGCTCCGAGTGGTCGGTCTCGTCACCATCCTCACCCTGGTCGTCGCCGTCCTCACCCTGGTCGTCCTCGTCCTCACCCTGGTCGTCGCCGTCCTCACCCTGGTCGTCGCTGGACTCGGTGTGGGTTGCCGTGGACGTGTGCGAGTGGGTCGTGTGTTCGGCTTCTGTCTCGGGAGCCTCCGACTGCTCTGAGGTTTCCGACTCGCTGGGCTCGGCGCTCTCGCTGTCGTCGGTGGCGCTCGTGGTCGTGTCCTCGGGCTGCGTCTCGTCGTCGGAGGTGGTCACGGAGACGGCGGGTCGGGCGTGGGAGACCGGCGAAGTTGCCGCCTGGGCGGCGCCGAATCCGATGGCGCCGAGGACGGCTGCGGCGGCGCCGGCTCCGAGGACCTTGCGACGAACGGGGAGGGTGCGGGCCATGACTGTCCTTACTCGCGGGGGACGGGTTCCAGGGTGGTCATCGCCCGGCAGGGGGCGGGGGTTACGCGCACCGGCGTAGTTGACGAAGTCTTTACCCGACGTGGTGCCGCTCTCCGGTCAGCGCACTGGTCATTCCGACATTACGGGCATCCTGGTGCGGGTGGGCGCGGTTGGTCTCACTGGATGGGCGTTGAGCCCTTTCGAGGCCGTTGGAGCCCGAGTACGGTGAAAGCGGCGGCCCGCCGGGTCCGTCGGGGTAATTGAGCAGGCCGGGGCTGCCAGTGCGGACCTACCCATATGCGTTTCACGTCGCCCTCGACGGCAACGGACTGAACGGTCTCGAGGGCAGGGCGGGCGTGTGCCTGTTCCACTACGACCCGATGACCGGGGACCATGCCTACAAGGTGACGTACTTCTCCGGGGCCTCCGGCGGTCACGCGCCGAGCGTCGACCCGAGCAGACGGATCGGCTTCCTGGGCAACACCGGTCAGCACCTGCTCTTCTACGACCTCGCGACGCTGGAGGAGGCCGACCGCGTCTCGACCCTGCGCTTCGAGGTCCCCGACACGACCATCAAGGGCAGCACCCACGTCGTCTGGCTCGACGACACGCAGTTCGTCACCTCGATCGGCGAGCACCTGTGGAAGCTCGACGTGAACCGGCTGACCAAGGCCGAGCAGATCGCACCGCACGGACTCAAGATCCCGCACGCCATGAAGCGGACCGCTTCCGGTCGCTACATCGTCTACGGGGGGATGGACCACCCGACGAGGGGTGAGGCCAAGGAGGTCGGCATCCTCGACACGGTCACCGGCGAGGTGCGCCGGATCGTGCTGCCCACGACCTGCTGGCACGTGGTCTGCCACCCGGTCCTCGACGTCTTCTATGCGATCTCCTTCCGGGTCAATGCCGCTGACCGCTCCGACTGGGAGCACTGGGGGATGGCGTGGCTGCGGCAGTACGCCTTCGAGATCGACGCCGAGGACGGACGCATCGTGCGGCACTGGGCCGCCGACCGCGACCTGCCGGCCCACATCAACTCCGACGTGACGATCTCCGACTCCGAGCTGATCTTCTGCACCGGTGGCAGCCACACCGTGGTCTTCGTCGACCTGCTCACCCTGAGCCGGCACCGGCTCATCGACGAGCACCCGGGGGCCCTGGAGAGCCTGGCGCTCACCCGCCAGTCGGCGACGACCTTCGCCGAATCCGTGATGCGGGGCAACTTCTTCAGCAACTCCCAGCTGTATGCCGAGTCGTTGCGGGTCAGTCGTGGCGCCCTGGTCGACGGGATCTACGCCTGCCAGCTCTCCGCCGACCAGACGTTGCTGTTCACGGCCAACCGGGGCCAGAACCACATCACCGTCTACGACTATCCCTCCCTGGAGGTGCGCGACCGGATCGTCATGCCGGAGCTCCAGGAGTTCGACTCGCGGTTGGGGGCCTGGGGCGACCCACGGCTGGGCTTCCACCACTCCTACCTCGTCAGTCCCGACGCACCCTCGTCCGATGCACACCGTCCCGCAGGAGCCCGCTGATGGCCGACTACACGATCGACACCACCGTCTTCGGCGGGAACACGTTCAGCTCCGACGTCACCGCCGACGTGACCTCGACGCTCACCGGGCTCGACGGCATGAACCTCACGCTCGCCGGGGGCACCACGAACACCAACAACGGCGAGAACACGGTCCACACCGACTCGACCATCACGCTCCAACCCGTCACGCTCGAACCGGTCACGACGACGTCCACCGTCAACACCACGTCGAGCGTGGACTCGACGTCCTCGGTCGACCTCAAGCCGGTGGCGGTGGACACCTGCGTCCGGCTCGAGCTCGGTCCCCCTCCTGCCACCGAGGTCTGCACGCCCTACGAACAGACCTGGGGCTGGTCGGTGCTCGGCCTTGAGCTCTTCGCGATCACCGTGCGCGGCAGCACGACGACGCACATCCGGCCCGAGCACCACGGTCCCGTCGTGATCGACCTGTGAGCCTCCCATGACGACCGCCCGTCGCAAGCCCACCAAGGCCGCCGCCGCGAGGAAGCCAGCCGCCGACCCGATCGTCCTGACCGGGCCGCCCGGCCTGTTGCGGGCCACCATCTCGGTCGAGAACGCCGTCGACCAACGGGTCGCCGTGCGTGGGCTGACCCTGCACCGTGCGGGTCTGCAGGCCCTGACCGGTTCCGGCGCCGCCGTCATCGCCCCCGGCGCGACGGCTGACCTGCCCGTGTCCTTCCGGCTCGAGCCGGACACCCCGCCTGGGGAGTATGCCGCGGAGGTCGAGGTCGGGGGCATCCGTCGGAAGGCTGTGCTCCGGGTCGAACCAGACCTGTCGATGCACGTCTCGCCGCGGCGGGTCCTCGCCGACGTCGGGAGTCACGCGCTCACCCTGACGGTCGTCAACGACGGCAACCTCGCCATCCCTCTCGCCGCGGTCGTGCGTGCCCGCACCGACGACGGCAGTCCGGATCCCGACGCCGGTCCCGACGTCACCCTCACGCTGACCGCCGCGGCGACCGTGGCGCCCGGTAGCACGGCGGTCCTCGAGGGGCGCCTCACAGTGCCCGAGGAGCTCGACCCGACCCGGCGGCATACCGCACGGATCCCTGTCGGCACAGCCGATCTCGACGTCATCATCCTGCCCCGCGACCCATCGGAGTGATCACCATGAGCACGACCGCACCCGAGTACCTCACCACCCTCCGCGACGGGTTCGCCGGGGCCGTCCAGCAGTGGATGGACCAGTCGACCACGGCCTGGGACCAGTGGTCGCAAGCCTGGTCGCCGGTCGTGGCAGCCGCCGGCCTCGGTATGCCGGGTGCTCCGGGCCTCGCGCCCGGTCACCAGCGCAAGGGGGGTCACCACCAAGGCGAGAAGGGCTGCGGCTGTGGGGATTCCGGCGCAGGTTGTCGGGAGGACAGAGGTCATCGGCGCCACGACAGCTGTGGCTGTCGCGATGTCTGCGACTGCTGTGTGCCGGAGGCCGACGTCGTCGTGCACGCCAGGGCAGGGGAGCTGCGGGTGGTGCCGTTCCGGCTGCACAACCCGTGGCGCCGCGAGCGCGAGGTGTCCCTCGAGGTCGGGCCCTGGCACGGCTGCTCCGGCGACGACCTCCAGGTCCGGGCCGTCCTGGAGGACGAGAAGGTCGTCCTGGGGCCGTGCGAGGACCGGGTCGTCCGACTGCTCATCTCGACTCGAGGCGGCGCCGACGACGGTTCGTCGAACACCAAGGACACCAAGGGCACCAAGGACACCGAGGAGGGCGATGTTGCTGCAGCCTCGGTCGACGTCCTCGTCGGCAGGACCCGGCGGACGACCGACGTGGAGTCGTGCGTCAGCGCCTACGCCGACGTCCGCTTCGAAGGGTGCGCCCGACCGCAGCGGGTGGCCGTCGTGGTGCTGCCGGCCGACTGCGACGCCGTCGAGGTCGGGTGTGACTGCGGATGCTGCTGCTAGGAGGACGACGATGACCGACTCGAAGAACACGGCGGCTGCGGACGAGACGTTGGCGCGCATCACCGAGCTCGCCCGGCAGGCGCTGCAGGCGCAGGCGGCTCTCGCCAAGCAGTCCCTCGAGCTGGGCCGGGCGACGTTGTCCGGTGATGTGGATCGGTCGTCGACGAGCCGGGCCTACCTCGACGCCGTCAGCCGCGAGGGTGCGCGCTACTGGCGCGAAGCGGGAGCGCTCGGCTTCGACTACGCGAGCGAGCTGATGGCGCTGGGCACGCGAAGCGCGGCCCGGATCATCAGCGACGCCACCACTGCCGGCGCCGGTTCCCGGCCCCGCCGAAGGAGCGCGGACACCCACAACGGCACTGCCCCACCGGCGCCCCCGCAGGACGAGGACGACGGCGTGCGTCTCGCGCGGGTGCTGTTGCGCGCCGCCGTGGGGCAGACCGCGCAGTCCTCGGTCACGGTAGTGAACCGGCACCCGCGGGCACGTCGGGTCGAGCTCGAACCGAGCGAGCTGCGTGACGCCACCGGCACGGTGGTGGCGGTGGCCCTGACCGTCGACCCGGACCGGGTCACCATCCCCGCCGGCGGTGAGTACCAGGTGCGGATCGAGGCCAACCTCGACGAGGACGTGGTCCAGCCGGGTGAGCAGTACGTCGGGCGCGTCGTGGTCAGTGGCGGCGACGAGGCCACGCTGGAGGTGACCGTCGAGGTCGCGGACTGAGGTCGCCCGTCCCCGCCAGGGGGGCGGCCACGAGGTCTCGCGCGGCACGCACCTCGGGGTGCAGCCGCAGGCCCTCGCGCGCCCACCTCGGCAGGTCGGGGCTGACCGCCAACCACGCCAGCGAGGCGGCGACAGCGGCGCGAGCCGGCCGCGCGGCATACCCGAGGTCGTGGGCCTTGGCCGAGGTGTACCAGTAGAACCGGCCGATGGTGGAGGCTTCCTCGCGCGTGGTCAGTGGGGTCTCGTCGCGCAGCCCTGCCCACCACTCGGCTGCGGCGGACAGGGCCCACGCACTCCCGGCGGGCATCTCGGCATACGGTCCCGGCAGCCCCGCGAGGTCGGCGACGAGGGTGTGCAGCATCCGCCAGCTGAGGTCCTCGCCGCCCAGGAGGTAGCGCTCGCCGGCGACCCCGCGCTCGAGCATCGCCACGTGGCCGGCGCCGAGATCGCGCGCGTCGACGACGTTGCAGCCACCGGCGTAGGTGCTGCGCGTGGGGTCGAGCAGGTAGCGCAGGACGATGGCGTTGCTGGGAGCCAGGCGGGTGAACGGCCCGCCGAGCACGACGGTCGGCAGGGCCAGCACCACCGGTATGCCGAGTCGTCGCCCGGTCTCGAGCGCCACCTCCTCCTGGGCCACCTTGCTCGCGTAGTAGGCGGGCGCGGGTTCGGTGCCGAGGTGGTCACGCTCCGACCTGGATCGGGGAAGCAGGCTCGAACCACAGCTCACCGATGAGCTGGTGACCACCACGCGGGAGACGCCGGCCGCAGCGGCCGCTTCGAGGACGGCGCGCGTGCCCTCGGTGTTGACGTGCTCGACCTCGTCGGCCCGCGCCGAGCCGAAGGCGTAGACCGCGGCGCAGTGGACCAGGCCGTCGATGCCGCGCAGCCCTCGGGTGAGGGAGTCGGTGTCCGTGAGGGCGGCGGCAGCCCGCGCCACGGTGTGACCGCCGACCTGCAAGGTCGACTCGCGCCGCTCGGGATCGGGCCGGGTGATGGCCAGGACCTCGTGGCCGGCCGCGAGGGCGGCGTTCGCGACCTGGCCGCCGACCAGCCCCGTGGCACCGGTGACAGCGATCTTCACCGGTGTCCCCTGACGTGGCGAAAGCCCTGGGCATCGACCTCGTCGTCGGAGGGTTCGGGCTTGACCGTCGGGGTGAGGGCGCCTAGCAGCAGGTCGAGGGACTGCGTGAGCAGCGGTTCGGTGGGGTCCATCGGCGGCCGGCCGATGCGGAACTCGCGTCCCTCGAAGCAGGCTTCGAGGTTGTCGAACGTCGTGGTGAAGAACCGCCGGTAGGCCTCCTCGAGCAGCGGGTTGCGCAGCTCCGGGACGGCAGCCAGGTCGACACCGGCCCAGGCCGTGGGGAGGGCGAACAGCTGTCGCCCGCGGACCACCGCGCGGATGCCTGAAGAGGTGCGGGTGAACGTCAGGCTGCCGTCGTCGAACTCAGCAGAACCGTTGGGGCTGTTGACAGTTCGCCAGGTGAGTCGATGCCAGTCGGCGCTCAGCTCGACCAGCTCGATCTTGCAGACGTCGATCGGTTCGCCACCCCAGGCGGCCAGGTAGTTGGGCTGGGGGAGGTAGAGGTTGCGTTCGGCCTGACGGGTGCGCGTGACGGCGGACGTGGCGCCCCCAGCGGCGGCGGCCGGCAGGGCGACCCGGCGCCCACCCAGGTAGTCGGCCATCAGGCTGATCCCGGCGGCCACGTCCACGCGGGCGACGAACTCGTCGAAGTCGGCCCTGATGTCGCGCCCGACCTCGAAGACCGTCGCGCCGTCGACGAGTCGCCAGCGCATGCCGTCGGCGTTGTCCGGCAACCCGTCGAGCAGGGCCTCGAACGGTGCGACGAAGTCCGGCAGGCCGTCAAAGGCCACCTCCGGGTATGCCGCGGGGTCGAATCCCAGCGGCACCTCCCGTCGGTCGACGGTCGCCTTGTCCGCCCCGGTGGCCCAGGCGAGCGTCCCCTGACGCAGGGTGGCGACCCCGCCCAGGACGGTCGTGAGGGGCAGGTGACCGAGAGGGTCGTCCGCGGCGCCCACGAGAGGGGTCAGCACGGCTCGCACGGTGGAGAGCACGGGGTCGGGGGACTGCGCCCCCTCGTCCGGACCGCCCGTCGCCGCGCTCAGCACTCGGGCCAACCGGGGTTCGGCGGCGACCGATCGGGCCGCGGCCCGGGCCAGGGGGTGGGCCGCCTGCGCGCCGGGCAGTGGAGTGAGGAGTCCTTCGGTCCGGCCGCCCGGAGCGCCAACAGCCAGCACCGCCCGCCCCACCAGACCCGACACGGCACGGTCCAGTCCCAGCAGGGCGGCACACGCGCTGTCGGCGGCGAGCACCTCGGTCGCGACGACGAGGGTCTTGCTGTCGATCGGCCGGGGGAGTCGGGCGCCGTCCGGGCCGACGCTGGCGGACAGGGCATCCACCACGGCGAGGGTGGGCGGGAGGTTGGCGAGCAGGTCGACGGCGACGTCGGCAGGGTCTGCGCCGGCCACCTCCGGTGCCGCGCCCAGCAGCGTGGCCAGGCAGGCGGCATACCCGTGCACGAGGTCGGTGACGGCGCGGGCGACGACCACCCGCGAGCCGGCCTCGGCCCACAGTCGCGAGACCGGGTGACCGGAGAGCACGCTCGCCTGGGGAACCGGCGCCTCGACGAGCTCCACGCCGAGGTCGACCACGACGTAGGACCGGCCCCGCGGCGTGCGGCCCGAGAGGCCGGCCAGGCGCGCGAGGTCGGCCACCGAGTAGTGGCCGCGGTCGCGGTCGTAGGAGTGCAGGCTCGTGCCGACGGTCACCGGCGCGCAACCCTCGTCGTGCAGCAGGTCGACCACCGCATTGACCACGGCAGCACTCACGGGTGTCGGCTGGCAGAGGCGGGCGAGGACGACGGCCGGTCCCTGCCACGAGGGGGCCAGCCGGCTGGTGGCGGAGGCCAGGGCGTGGGCGTCTCCGCCCCTGACCACGATGCAGGCCAGCGGATCCCGGCTCGGCACGCCCCGTGGTGCCACCCGTCCATGAAACCAGCGCGACCTCGCCAGCGACAGGGGCGCGAGCCCGTGGATGGGCCGCCCTGGGAGCCCGCGAGCGGCGTGGCGGGCTGGACAGGACGGCTGAGCGTCCTAGTCTCGAGAGAGGCCGGTTCCCAACCCCAAGGGGGTGCGCCCATGCGCACAGCACTCGCCCACCTGCACGTCCCCCACCACGAGACCCGGTGGTGGCTGAGCCACAGCGCCGCCGTCGTCGCCGCCGCGGTCCTGCTCGTCTACGTCGCCGCGGTCCTGCTCGTCATCGCGGGCGTGCTGCTCTTCACCTGAACCTCACCAGCCCCGGTCGATCCACTCCTGCACGTGGGGTCGCTCGGCGCCGATGACGGTCGAGTCCCCATGACCCGGGAGCACCACGGTGTCATCAGGGAGGCTGAACAGGCGGTCGCGGACCGAGTCGATGATCGTGTCGAAGTCGCTGTAGTCGTGCCGCGTGGCTCCGGGCCCGCCCGGGAACAAGGTGTCGCCGGTGAAGACGACGCCGAGTGACGGCGCGTGGAAGCAGACCGACCCGGGGGTGTGGCCCGGCGTGTGGAGGACCTGCAGCTCGACGTCGCCGACCGTCAGCGTCTGGCCGTCGGCCAGCTCGCGGTCGGGGGTCACGGGATAGAGCTCGTCCCACAGGAACCGGTCCCGTGGGTGCAGGTAGGCCGGGGCGCGCGTGCCGTCGCAGACCTCGCCGACCGCATCGAGGTGGTCGAAGTGACCGTGGGTGATGAGGACACCCTGCACCCGCTGCTCGCGCGGGATCGACTTCACGATCGCGCGACCGTCGTGCCCGGCGTCGATGACCAGGCACTCTGCCTCGTCGCCGATGACCCAGGTGTTGTTCTCGAGGGTGAGCGGCCCCCCGGGTCGGTCGAAGGTGCCTGCGGTGACGACGCGCTGGATGCGCACGCCGCCCGGGGAAGCTGCGATGTCCGGCATGCCCCCATCCTCGCGCACCTCAGGTGCGGTCATTGGCAGAGGCCTGGTCACGGCGCAGCAGACCCAACGGCAGCAGCAGCCAGTTCACGAGGAAGAGCAGGAGGATGGCGCTCGCGGCCGCCACCGCCCCGCCTCTGCCGGTGACGACGTCGAAGATGACGAAGGCCACCGTGCTGACCGCCAACGCGAGGGCGACCAGGCCGATGCGCGCGCAGACGTGGGCGATGGCGACGAGGGTGGCCTTCTCGCGCCTGCGGAACAACAGGCGGTGGGAGGCGACCGGGGCGACGAGGAACGCCGTGGCGACCACCGTGAGGCAGAACGCGACGAGGTAGACCGCTCGGTCGACCTCCTCGATCTCGGTGAACCGCTGCTGGAACGGCAGGGTCAGCAGGAAGCCCGCCAGGATCTGCACGCCGGTCTGCACGACGCGCAGCTCCTGGAGCAGCTCGTCCCAGTTGCGGTCGAGCCTCTCCTCTGGGGTCTCGTGGCGACCACGGTTGAGAGGTTCCTCGCTCATGGTCCAGATGTACCCCAGCTGGCTTGCTCCAGCCAGCGCAACGGGGAAGCTCACCCCGTAAAACGTTTCGGGTGGCGATCGATGGGTACGACGGTGAAGGTGGAATCAGCCCGTCGAAGTCCTCGACCGGCGCCCACCGACGGATCAGGAGAAAGTCATGCCGCAACGCAAGCCCGGACCGTCCGTGAAGGACCCGACGCTCTACGAAGCGCTGCGAGACGACGGCGCCAGCAAGGAGAAGGCCGCCCGCATCTCCAACGCCGCGGCCAACACGTCCCGCTCCGCCGTCAGCACGAAGGGCGGCGAGAGCGGTGACTATGACGACTGGACCAAGGACCGGCTGATGAAGCGTGCCAAGGAGATCGGTATCGACGGGAGGTCCTCGATGTCGAAGTCCGAGCTGATCCGCGCCCTGCGAAACCACTGAGTCCCCGAAACCGGCGGAGTGCCCGAAACCAGCTGAGTGCCAGAAGCTCCCGCGCGGGGTGATGATGGGAGCGTGACGATGCGGATGGTCCTCTCGGGGTGCCTGCTGCTGGCGGTCGCCGGCTGCGGCGCCGTCGGGGACACGCCTGCGGTCGGCCCGAGGTCGGCCGGCCCGTCATCGTCGGCCGAGCCGTCCTCGTTCACCGAGGACCTCACCGTCACCTCACCTCCGGGCCGTGGACGCGTGGTCACCGTGGCCGGCACGCTGGCCGACGGGGCGGAGTCCGGCTGTCTCCTCCTGACCGAGGGCGAGGGCGAGGGCTTGTGGGTTCTGGTCGGTCAGACATCGGGGCTGGCGGCCGGGGACAGGGTCACCGTGCGGGGGTTTGTGATGCAGGGCATGGCGACCACCTGCCAACAAGGACGGCCGCTCTGGGTGGACGAGGTGCTGGAGCGCTGAACGCACGGGACCCCGCAGCCACGAGGGCTGCGGGGTCCGGTGGTCGAGCGGGTTACGGCGTGACGGAGCCGACCACGACCGAGCCGGTGCCGAGCACCGCGCCCTGGTCGGAGAGGACCCGCATCTCACCGAAGAGCTGACGACCAGCAGCCGGGGCCGCGTTCGCCGTGAGCTGGCCCGTGACCGGCGCCGAGGCACCGGGCGCGAGGTCGAGAACGGTCGCGGGGACCGTCAACGAACCCAGCGCGGGGCTAAAGAACACGTCGAGGTAGTCGTACTGCGTGCTGCCGCTCGGGACGGCGTACCCGTCGACCCGCACGGTGTAGGTGGCTGCCACCGGGTTGGTGATGGTCACCGACTCCTCGGAGTCGCCGTCGGCCTGCTGGGCGACGACGACGCCGCCGCGCAGGACGAACAGGTCGAGGTCGGCGCCCTGGTCGGACGGCCTCCCGATCGTCGCCGTGAGGCGCGTGGCGCCCGCAGGCACGACGACCTGGAACTCCTTCACCTCGTGGTTGGCGATCGTGTTGCGGCCGGAGACCGCACTACCGAGGACCCCGCCCTGAGGCGTGGCACTGACCTGACCGAACTGGTTGGTCACCGTCCACGACACCGGAGCCGGCTGGCCGGCCGTCACCGAGGCGAGGGTCTGGGACGCCGGATCGACGACCACACCCTGGACCGCGGCGGCGAGGGTGAACGGGTTGGCGAGGGTCGGCGTGGTGCGCCGCGCCTCGACCTCCAGCTCCCAGATGCCGGGCAGCGGGTTGGCATAGCTCCGTGAGGTGCTGTTGCACGACGGGTCGCTGAAGTTGGTGAAGCACACCAGCGACGACGTCGACTCGACCGGAACGCCGTACGGGTTGAAGGCGATCCAGCGAACCTGGCCACCCGCCTGCACGCCGCTCAGGTTGACCTGCAGGGCCTTGGCACCCTGCGGGACGGTCACGTAGACCTTCTTGGTGAGGTTGCGTTCGACCGAGTCCGACGTGGTCTTCGCGTAGGACGGTGCCGCGAGGTCCTGCGAGAGGACCACGGTGAGCAGCACGCGCTGGTCGACGACCTTGGTTGCGGGGTCGTCGATCTCGAGGATCGCCGAGTGGGTGCCCGGAGTGCTCGTGCGTGCCTTCACCGGGATGTCGACCGTTTCACCCTTGGGCATCGGACGGCTGCTGGCCGGCAGGGAGAAGGTGCCGTCGTTGCCGACGAGGCGCAGGTTGTGCGTCACCCGGCCACCGGCTCCGCTGGTGCGCGTCGCCTTGACGATGTAGGTCTTGTACTCGCCCGAGACCTGGCCGCCGTGCCCTGCGTCGCAGCGGTTGTAGACACCAGGACCCTGGTTCGGCGTTGCCAGGAGGTCCGACAGCGGGGTGCAGACCGGGGCCGTCGTGGTGATGTCCTGGGCAGACGGCTTGGTCTTCAGCAGCTCCCAGGCTCCGGGGATGTCCACCTGACCCGCGCCCTGTCCGATGGCCTCGACGTTCGGGGCGTAGTCGGCCGAGCTGTAGAGCGAGTCGCGCAGCTGTCGGGTGGTCACGTCCACGCCGGTGGCCTTGGCGGCCGACAGGAGGAGGGCCACGCCGCCGGCAGTCTGCGGCGAAGCCATCGACGTGCCGTTGAAGTGCGCGTAGCC
The DNA here is from genome assembly GCF_056405175.1 of Pedococcus sp. P1_H8. Classification (NCBI taxonomy): domain Bacteria; kingdom Bacillati; phylum Actinomycetota; class Actinomycetes; order Micrococcales; family Intrasporangiaceae; genus Pedococcus; species Pedococcus sp. P1_H8. The sequence continues at coordinate 91,748 of NZ_JBFUCP010000011.1, read as the reverse complement.
CGGAGGCAGCGAGTAGCCGGTCTCGGGGACCGCACCACCGGGCTGCCACGTCGGGATCGAGGAGACCGCCGACCCGGGTGCCATGACGTTGGGCTTGAAGCCGCCGTCCTCACGCGGGCCGCGCGAGGAGTAGTTGTGCAGGGCCAGGGCCGAGGAGACCTCGGCGCCGTAGTTGGACAGCCAGGTCTCCTTGGTCACCGAGGAGGCGACGCTGATGACCTTCGTGGCGACCGACGGGTCGCCGATCGAGTTGATGCCGGGGCCGCTGTTGCCGGCCGAGATGACCAGCTGGACGCCGCCGTCGATGAGGGCGTCGTAGAGCCGGGCCCGGGCGTTGTTGCCGTCGTTGAGGGCAGGCAGGCCACCGATCGACATGTTGATGACGTCGACGCCGCGCTTCTCGGCGAGGTCGACCATGCCGTCGGTCAGCGCGACCGCGGTGCAGCCACCGCCCCACGAGCAGGCGCGGGTCGAGACGATCTTGGCGCCGGGCGCCTGGCCGTCCATCGCTCCGCCGAACAGGCTGTGCCCGGCGGCGATTCCGGCGACGTGGGTGCCGTGGGCGGCCTCGACGACACCGATGTTGACGAAGTCGGCCTTCTGGCCGGGCAGGCCCGCCGCCGACAGGTCGACGTCCTCGCGGTACTCGACGGTGAACGGCATGGACTCGGCGATCGCCGTGGCCGGGTTGTCAGTTCCGAAGTGGCCGACGTCGAAGTGCTCCTTGTAGGGCCGCATCTTCTCGGCCGCGGAGAACGTCTGGTCCTGGTTGGCGTCGACCCAGATGTCGTGGGTCGTCTCGTTGTAGAGGATGCCCCAGCGGTCGGTCTTGTCACCGTCGCGGTTGAAGTCACCGGCGGCCTCGTCGTTGGCCGAGATGCTCTCCGAGACCCGGTTGAACTTGTACGTTCCGGCGTCCGGAGCGGTCCAGGTGCCCGCGCCCGTGATGGGGAACGTCGGGCCGGTCACACTCGTCAGCATGGCTCGCCAGGACCCGTCGCTCTCGAGCAGCGGATCGGTGCCCGTCACCCAGTCGACGATCTTGCGCTCACCGGTGCTGGTCGTCTGCAGGGCGGGGTGGTCCAGGTCGACGCCGGAGTCGATGACACCGATCGTGACGCCCCGGCCGTCCCACGTGTTGTGGGCGTTCTTGAAGGCGATCGATCCGATGTCGCGGGTCGGCATGTAGGGGTTGTCGTTCGACGTGCCGGCCCCGGGCGCGGGCTGGGGCGCCGCCGCAGCTGTCGCGTCGGTCTGCTCCGCCTCGGGCTTGGGGAGCGAGATCGACTCGTTGAGGTCGACCGCGAGGATGGCCGAGGACTTGGCCAAACCGTCGACCTTGCCGGTCGGCACGCTGGCGCTGACGTAGCCGTACTTGTCGCTGACCTTGGCGACCCAGCCGCCGGCGGCCTTGATGCTCTTGGCCACGGCGGTTGCCTGCCCCTTGCCGGTGGCGACCATGATGGTCACGCGCGGCGTGCCCTTGTCCTGGGCCCTGGTGAGCAGCTCGCGGTCGTGCTGACCGAGCTTGTCGTTCGCCTTCGGCTTCTTGATCTTGCCCTGGGCCGCTTGGGCCATGGGTGCCTTGTCATTGCCGGCTACGCGGTCTCCGGGGTCTGCGCCCGCCATGGGGGCAGTTGCTGCTGCGACAAGTCCTGCCGCAGCGATCCCAGCGATCGTCGTGATGCCGCGGCGCGTGATGCGTCGTCCGGTCACGGTGGTGTCCCTTCAGTCATCCTGCAGGTCCTCCTGAGCTGCAGGCGTCGCACCCGGGTTGGCCGGGGGCGAACCGAGTCAGTGTCACCCGACTTGAGGTCGGCGACGAGGGCGGCATGGGTAAATTCTTCGTAAGTAACTGCTGGTCAGCGCCCCGCGTCGTTAATGCATTGCCGACCACCGTGGACCAGCCGATGATCATGGCCATGGCCGCGACTTCCCAGTTCTTCGCGCTCTGCTTCGCCGCGAACGACCCGCTCGGGCTCGCACGCTTCTGGGCCGGGGTCCTGGGCCGGGAGCTGGTCGACGACCCCCACGACGGAACCCACGACGGGCTCGCCGACGACGGGCTGGTGCTCCTGCCGAGTGAGGACCCCGGCTTCCGGATCCGGTTCGTCAAGACCGGGGCGCCGAAGGTCGGCCCGAACCAGATCCACCTGGACCTCACCAGCACCACCCTCGGGGACCAGGAGCGGACCGTGGCGAGGGCGCTCGAGCTCGGCGCCCATCACATCGACATCGGCCAGCGCCCGGAGGAGGGGCACGTCGTGCTCGCCGATCCAGAGGGCAACGAGTTCTGCGTCATCGAAGCGGGCAACAACTTCCTTGCTGACTGCGGATTCATCGGGGCGGTCAACTGCGACGGCTCGCAGGAGGTGGGCTACTTCTGGAGCGAGGCGCTCGGCTGGCCGCTCGTGTGGGACCAGGACGAGGAGACCGCGATCCAGTCGCCGAGCGGTGGTTCGAAGATCTCCTGGGGAGGTCCGCCAGTGCGGCCCAAGACCGGCAGGAACCGGCTGCACCTCGATCTCGCGCCGCCGCTCGACGGCGACCAGCAGGCGGAGGTCGACCGGCTCGTCTCCCTCGGCGCAACCCGAGTCGACATCGGCCAGGGAGACGTCAGCTGGGTCGTGCTGGCAGATTCCGACGGCAACGAGTTCTGCGTCCTGACCCCTCGATAGGACGACCGTCGGCGCAGCCGACGTGCTGCGCGCAGACCCCTATCGTGGAGTGGTGTCGACCCGGCGCCAGCGCGGTCAACGCCCCGAGCAGGGGTGGACCGTCGTGGTGGCCCTGGCGGCAGTCGCGCCGCATCTGATGGCCCTCGCGGATGTTCGGGGCTGGGTGGGCGCCCTGCACGGCTTCGCATCCGGCCGTTGGTACATGTGGAGCTTCCCGGTCACCCTTGGCCTTGCCGTCTGGGCCCTGTCGCGCGCAAGCCAAGCCAGACAGGTGTCCGATGGGGCAAGCCCGCGCGAGCGCAGACTCGCTGTCACTGCCACCGCGCTAGCTATCCCCGTCCTCCTGGTGGTGCTCCTGGCCTTCCTGGCTCTTGTCTCGTATGCCGTCAGCGGAGGCGGATGAGGAGCGTGGCCGTTCGTGACGGCGGCGGTCGTGATGGTGGCGACCACGCGCCATACCTCGCTTTGTCGGCCCCTTGCATCTTCCGTCCTGTCTCGAACGGTCGTAGGTTGCAAATCGTGCGCGACAACGAGGTCGTGACACACGAAGGGAGTCATCCATGCGTAGAGGACGCCTGCTCGCCACGGCTACCGCCGGGGCGATGGTTGCGGCCGGAATCACCGGTGCAGTGACGACAGCCTCGGCAGCAACGACGGCGGTCACCGCCGCCGACGCAGCAGCAAACTATGTGGTCCTGCTCGACGCCGGCGCGTCGACGTCGGCCGTCGCCGCCCAGCTCAGCGCGGCCGGAGCCACGGTCACCCGGGCCAACGCCGCGATCGGCCTGATCAGCGTGACATCGCGCGACAGCGCCTTCCGCGCCTCCGCCGGCGCCATCTCCGGGGTCAAGGGGGTCGCGACCGACGTGTCCATCGGCTCCACGCCACAGGGCGCTGTGTCCAAGGACGCCGTGGAGCGAGAGCACCTTGCCGCCGCCGCGACGACGAAGGGCACCGGCCAGGCCAAGCACGAGGCACGCAAGTCCGGCGAGGACCCCCTCGACAACCAGCTGTGGGGCATGGACATGCTGAACCGCTCCGCGGCCCACGCCATCGAGAGTGGCGACAAGCGCGTCACCGTCGGCATCATCGACACGGGCGTGGACGGCAACCACCCTGACCTCGCGGCCAACTTCGACTCGGCGAAGTCGCGGAACTTCACCACGGACATCGTCGGCATCGACGGTCCGTGCGAGTACGCAGGCTGTGTCGACCCGGCCGACGTGGACGACAACGGTCACGGCACGCACGTCGCCGGCACCATCGGCGCGGCCCTCAACGGCCTCGGCGTGAGTGGTGTGGCCCCGGGCGTGACCCTGGTCAACGTCCGAGGCGGTCAGGACAGCGGCTACTTCTTCCTCGGTCCGGTGACCAGCGCGCTCACCTACTCCGGCGACGTCGGCATCGACGTCGTCAACATGTCCTTCTACGTCGACCCCTGGCTGTACAACTGCGCCAACGGTGCGCCGCAGGACTCGGCTCCGGCCGTGGCCGACCAGCAGGTCATCATCGAGGGTATGACGCGTGCGCTCAACTACGCGTACGCCCACGGTGTGACGCAGGTAGCTGCCCTGGGCAACGACCACGACAACATCTCGAGCCCGCGGCACGACTTCTCCAGCCCGGACTACGACAACCCGGACCTCTCGTGGGACAACACGCCCTACGAGCGGACGATCGACAACGCCACCTGCAAGGACCTGCCGGTCGAGGGCCCGCACGTCATCGGCGTCTCCGCTCTCGGGCCGTCGGGCAAGAAGTCGGACTACTCCAACTGGGCCACGGACCTGACGTCCGGTGAGCTCGAGGTGTCTGCGCCCGGCGGATGGTTCCGGGACGGCTTCGGCACCCCGACCTACCGCACCAACGGCAACCTGATCCTCTCCACGGCTCCGCTGCACGTGCTCCAGGCCGAGGGCCTGGTCGACGCCGACGGGACCATCAACGAGGACGGCGTGGCAGCCGGTGTCCAGCGTGACTGCGTGACCAAGGGCGCCAACAGCGACTGCGGTTACTACCAGTTCCTGCAGGGCACCTCGATGGCGTCACCACACGCCGCCGGCGTCGCAGCCCTCGCTGTCAGCGCCCACGGCACCGTGGACGGCAGCCGCGGCATGACCATGTCTCCCGACGCAGTGGCCTCCCTCATGATGGCCACCGCCACCAACCACGCCTGCCCGCCGGGTGGCGTGCAGTCCTACCTGCAGGAGGGCCGCTCGGCCCAGTTCACCGCCACCTGCAACGGCACCGACGACTTCAACGCCTTCTACGGCGCGGGGATCGTCAACGCCCTGGGAGTGGTGCAGTAACCGCTGGTTCGTCAGCAACGCGGAAGGCCTCGGCGCACTCGCCGGGGCCTTCTGCTGCGGCGGGCGCGCCGGGCTCCCGACGTGGTCGGCACAGGCTGCAGAAGGTATGGCGATGGTCAGTGGATGGTAAGGAGTTGGACGCATTTCAGATGGCCTTGTGGTCTGCTGTTAGCGTCCGCCGCACCCACATGGTCGTGGGATGAACATCGGGAGATGTGGGGGGGGCGGCGCGCCTGCGACCCGATAGATCGAAGGGAGCACGGCAGATGACAGTCATCAAAACGGTTGGTTCGGAGCGGGGGACTGGTGGCCCTCGTCTCGATCGCTGGCGCCTCGAGTGCAGCGGCTTGGGCCTTTGCAACCACGAGTAGCCCCATGAAGGTCTACAGCGCGGGAACCCTTGCCGGCCAAGGGGCTGGTTCGCTGACCTTCCACGCTTGGAACCAGGCGAAGTTGGGCACCCAGCTCACGGACAACAAGTCCAACGGCTACCGGACGTTCATCGACGTCAAGGGGTCTACCAGGATCGGCACGATGACGTACTACTCCTCCGCGCAGACAGGTCGACGGGCGGACGGCGAGAGTTGGTGGGCCACGATGGCCACCAAGGACGTCAACGGCAACTACATCTCGTCGCACTTGTTCGGCGTGAAGGCGTGCGAGGACAACCCCTGGTCACCCGATGCTTGTTCGTCCACGAAGTCCGGGTCCCTCTAAAGCGTGACATCCGTACACGTCCCGACTGCACCGTGGATCGACACCGGGGAAGCACATGGGTTTGGTTGTTGACGACGTCACGTTCGGTTATGGCTCCAGGGATGTGCTCCAAGGGGTCTGCGCCACGTTGTCGGCCGGGGTCACGGCTCTGGTCGGAGTGAACGGAGCGGGGAAGACCACCCTCATGCGCGTTGCCTCCGGGGGACTCAGGCCGCAGTCGGGACGGGTACGGATCGCGGAAGTCAACCCCTACGCTCGGGGCCAGCGCAAGGAAGCGCTCGGTCGCTGTGCACTCATGCCGCAAGAGCTTCGATTTCCGCCGAACTTCACTGCTCTTGAACTCGTGGAGTACCTGACCTGGATGCGCGGCGCTGGTTCCAGATCAGCCCGCCAGAAGGCCCGCACGTCGCTTGAGTTCGTGGGGCTGGGCGATCGGATGTCCTCCCGCATCGGTGAGCTGTCGGGGGGCATGGTCCGCAGAGTGGGGCTGGCGCAAGCCCTCGCGGCCCAGCCCGAGGTGCTTCTGCTCGATGAGCCGAGTACTGGATTGGACCCGGAACAACGACGCATCATGGTCGACCTGCTGTCGCAGCTCGACGGATGCGTGTTGCTGAGCAGCCACGTGATGGAAGACGTGACCGAGGCCGCGCAGCGCGTCCTGGTTCTCCATGACGGCTGGTTGGCGTTCGACGGCGACATCGGTGGCCTACAGGCCCACGCGCCAGGCGGGACTCCTGCCGGCCGCACGGCGGAAGCCGGCTTTCTCCAGATTGTTTCGACACGACGCGCACAGGTCACCCCGTGAGCGGACTTCGGATGTGGTTGTGGCGTTCCAGTGCCAAGTTCGCCTGGCCCGGGTTGGTGGCTGCTGCTGCCGTGGTGGCCTACGCCCGGTCCGGATGGCAGTACGAGTGGAACTGGGCCCTGAGCAACGCGTCAACGCCCACGATTCTGCTCAGCCCCCTGGTTGCCGGCCTCGTGGCATACGACCGTGGTAGGCGCGCCACCCCTACCTTGGAGGCTCTTGCCGGGACGACGCCACGCGTGGGCCTGTCCCTGATCGCGGTAGCAGGCTGGGCGTGGGCAGTGTTGGCATGGGTGGTTGTTGCCGGCTCCGCCGCATTCATGGCCGCCCGCCACGGCGCGTCCGGCACGCCGGATCCCTGGATCTTCTTCCAGGTTCCCGCTGCGTTGTTGGCCGCATCCTTCTTCGGGTTGGCGTGGGGTTCCCGGTTCCGAAGTGTCGCAGCCGCGCCTTCCGCAGCGATCGTCGTGTATGTGTTGGTGATCCTGGCCAATGTTCTTGGCCTCCCGGGAATCTTCGTTGCTGGTCGATCCACGGGGAGTCTCATCGGGACGGAGCAGGTCCCCGCGGCCGCTGTGAATGCGATTGCCATGAGCTTGGCCTTTGCCGCACTCGCAGTCGTCTGGCATCGACGACAGGTCGCCTCAGCATGGGGAGGCGCAACGCCAGCACCGGTCGTCGCCATGGTCGCCCTGCTTGTCGCAACTGGCGTCCATGGGATTGCGAGCAGCGACGGCAACACGTACCAAGCGAGAGAGCAGAGGCCGATCTGCGTCGGGGAAACGGTCGTGGTGTGCGGTCCGCCAGATGGTCGTGCCCTATTGACGCTCTCGGCGGGCGGTCTGGAAAGGGCTACTCGGCTCCTGGACGCGTCGGGGATCCAGTGGAGGACGAGATACGACCTGCGGCGCGGTGATGACGTGTTCTCGCTTCCGGAGGAAGCGGGACTTCTCCGCGTGGGGCCGGAAGACATCGACTCCGGGCGCGTGACGGCGCAGTCCTTGGCAGCAACTCTGGCAATGCCTCGACTCTGTCAGGAGTACTTCGGGCCGCAGCCACCAAAGGGGCTCCTGTCCGATCAGCAGGTGGTCATGACATGGACGGCCAAAGCCCTCGCGGACGGCCGGCCTGCGGTTGCAGCGCCGACCGATGTCGTGTCCGCCTATGCGTCGATTTCTGGCTGCAGGCCGGCGCGCTCGCCAGATTCATGATCGGACTACTTCTCCGGGTACAGCGCTGGCGCGCGAGCCTCATCTGGACGGCCGCGCTAGGGCTCGTCGGGTGGGCCAACCGAGGATCTGACATCCACATCCCGCTCACTTCGGGTTCGGTGCCCGTTGCGCTGCTGGTGATGCTGGCTGCCGTCACCGTTCTGCTCGGCCCCCTGTACGCGGTGGTTCCCGGGCTCGATGCGGGCCTCAGCCGCGAGCCCACTGTTCGGTTGGTCCGCGCAGTCACCGCCTGCGCCTTGACGCTCGGTTCATACCTGCCTGCAACGTGGGGCGTTGACAGCGGCCCCACGCAGTGGCCGAGGATCATGCTCCTGATGGCTGTGGGGTTGATCGCCTTGGTGGCGATGGGCGAGTACGCCTGGTCCCTGGTGCTGTCGATGGGTGCGATTGGCCTGCTCGTCGACGGAGCCAGCCAGACGCAGCCGGTCAGCTCGGCACTGCATGACATCGGTGTACTGGTTCCGGCCGTCATTCTGTTCAGTGCAGGCTCCGTCTACGTGAAACTGGGTGCAAAGGAAGTCAGATCCTGAGGGTTCCCGGCTCCCTGCATCCTTGTCCCCGGACGCGACAAGGGCCGGTCCGGCTGACGCCGTTCCGGCCCTTTGTCGAGTCGGGGTGACAGGATTTGAACCTGCGGCCTCTTCGTCCCGAACGCGCTCGGGCATTTCGGTGGGGTCACCTTCCGTTGCAGGACAATGCAATCCGGTGGCAAGTTGGTTGACGACATCGGGTGTTCTGAGGGCGTGCGGGCTCGCAACGGGCTCGCGAGTCAGAGATCCGCAGGCATACCGCTCTTGGCCATTAGGGCACCTTCGAACCCGGACATTGCGTAGCGTCGAGCCATGTGGCGCCGAATCGCTAAGCGGTATACCGCTAGCAGAGACGAAGAGGTTTGGGCACGCATTCGCGACGTCTGGCCCGTGCGGTTGTTGCCATTTGCACCGGTTGGTTGGCTCCATGCGTACCAACTACGTGACCCAGCGCGCCCCGGGGGGCCTGTCCGCGGGCTTGTTTTGGGAGCGAATCGCATTCTCTTCTTCGACGCCGGGGAATGGATGGACTGGTACCCGCTGGTTCGCCTGGTTGGACTCGACTGGTTGGAGGACTACTCAGAGTTCAGCATCGAGGTGGCGGATCCAACCGAGTCCGGTGTTGCCCACAAGTACACATTCGAGCTCTCGATTCCAGGGCAGGAGTCGACCGCCGGAAGGCTGCTGTGCCAGAAGTTCATCAGTTCCCTGGTGGACGTATGCCAGGCCCGCGGGCAGATCACAGATGACGACCTGTGGCCCTCAGACGGCAGCCCAGGCATCGGACTTGAGGAAGCCCCGCGTTAGGAGCGAGCCCGAGGGTGCGAAAGGATCTGAATTCCATTGTGCCGCAACGGTTTGGACCATAGCGCATGCCTGGTGGTTCTGGCTGTTTCAGACCCTGTGGGTACCTCTCAGGTACCTGATTAGGAAATCTGGAAGCGTGACCGTCTCATCACGGTCACGCCGTGTCTGTCGGCAGAGCGAAGAGGTCGACGTGCTCCAGCTTCAGAGTGCGTCGAGTGTGTTCGACCAGGACTTTCCGGGCTTGGCCGAGTGCTTCCCGCGCATCTTTGACCTGGCTTGGATCGCCGGACTGCTGGCCCTTGAGCAAGGTTCGCCAGAAGTTGACCACCCTGCCTCCCGGCAACGGTGTTTGGTGGGCGTCAATCACCTCGGCCGCAGCGACGACCACAGCATTCGTGAGCGATACGGTTTCTTGGTCGCTCTCCATCCAAATCCGGGCACCAGCCCGCTGCATGGCTTCAACGTCGGCATTCATGGCATCGAACAGGGCGGCAATGTCGAGCGGCGTTACGGTGCCGATCAGTCGGGCAAACTGCCCACCAGGCGAACTAATGCTGGCGCCCAGGAGCGTGAATTCGTTCGACCTCATCGCGACCGATTGAGCCTTGACCAGAACCTCCTCAACGGCGCGCTTAAGTTGGTCCGCGGTCGCTGCATGCGAATCCCGCTTCCACTGGTTGCGTTGAGCGAGGAGCACCGCGGCGGCGCCCACGACGGCGGAACCGAGTGCCGTAGCAGCGTTGATGATCAAGGCGGAGTCCACGTGGCGAACGTAGGCGCTGGGGATGACAGTCAGCCGTTCAATACAGTCGGACACGCCGTGGTAATGCTGGTCGTCTTCGGGACCTGGCCTTGGATGGGTCTGGTGGGTGAAGCCTGGACCACATCGAGCCACCGACCCGATAGCGGAGCAGGGGAGCCTGCCGGAGTGGTCGGGTCAAGGGTGGCCGGAGGCCATCACGGAGTGACGCGTAGCGCCCTTGATGCGGCCCGGAGGTGGGCGGAGAGTGGAGCGCAGGGTCGGCGGCGTCAGGGCCTCGCGGCCTCTTGGGGCGGCATGATTGTCGGGTCAGGTCAGGACGAGAGAGGTTGGTGGTTGACAGTGCTTCGCCGGATGAACGGTCCTCAGTTGATCTGGGCGGAAAAGGTGTTCGGGAGGAAGGGTTGGACGCGCTTCACCGGGGGCCAGCGCTGGGTCAAAATCGCACTCGAGACTCGACAGGAGTACGACGCTCGGTGCCAAGGACAACCAAACACCGCAGTGTTGGTGTGGACCGAGAGCGGCCGTAACTATTGGCAGTTTGAGGATAAGTTCTACTGGGAGGACGAGGGGTTGGACGGTGAGGCGGTTGCAGCTCTCCTTATCGCCAGACGGAAGCGGAATGTCGCCCAGGTGGAGCGGGCTAAGCAGGTGGCCGGCCTGGGTGACCCCATAGCTGATGGCTTCTTGCGCATTGGTATCCCCGACGAAGTTAAGAAGTACGTGTGGGTCCGGGATGGAGGGCGGTGCCAAGGGTGCGGCAGTTCCGTCAACCTCCAGTTCGACCACGTGATTCCGGTCGCTATGGGCGGTAGTAGCACGGCCCAGAATCTGCAGCTGCTGTGCTCCGATTGCAACCGCCGCAAGGGAGCGAGCCTCACCCTGGAGTGATCCATCCGTAACTAGCGCCCTGAGAGATCGGGGCGCTTTGGTCTGTCGTGCGTGGGGTGCGGTGGGGGTGCGCGTAGGGCGCGAAGCGCCCGCAGCGCGGGGCCCCCATCGCGGAGGCCCCGCGCCTCGCGGCGGAGCCGCGCTTGAGCCAGTAAGGAAAGTGCTCACGGGCCGGCGCACCTCGCCTGTGTCCTGTCCCGGTAGGTGCTTGACGGTCGTGTGTCAGCAGGTGCTTGACACAGGTTCCGGCAGGCGAGCGGAATGCGGCAGATGCGAGTGTTTGACAAGTCGGTAGCGTTCGCTCTGCACGGCCGTCATGATTGGTGCCGTGGCTGAGGACGAGACGCTTGCGCGTGTACGAGAGGATCTGGCAGTGGGCCGGTCCGCCTTGGCCAGACAGCGCCTTCGCGGTTTGGTGGGCACCTCGCCACATCGGCTGGACCTGCGTGAGCAGTTGGCTGAGCTCTACCGCCGCGATGGCGTGGCCAGCCAGGCGGGTCGTTGGTCGTTTCTCAGCGACACAGCAGACCGGGCCGAGGTGGCTGCGTTTGAGCGTGAGTACGCAGACCCCGTTCGTCGAATGAAAGCGTTGGCCTGGCGTGGTCCTGAGAACGCCGCAGGGTCAGAGGTCGCGGCGCGCCTCGCAGCTGTCCGTTCCGAGGCCGAGCACCTCGTTGGTCATCCCTTGTCGTGGGACAAGCTGCCGAATCACGAACAGGCTTCGACCACTTGGGGGGATCGGCTGGGCGAGTTCGTGCTCTTCGCCGTCATCGGACTATTCGTCCTCGGTGGGATCTCCTTCGTGATCCAGGGTGTCAAGGTGTTGATCGGCTGGCTCAGCGGTTGACGCGAAATGCGGTAGATCCGGACGTTGGCGGTCTTTGATCGCCTCAGCGGGATCGGCGATCTGCGGGATCCTGGTCGTAGGGACGCGTGGGTGCGACACACTCGGGTCATGACAGATCACGGCTCGTTCGGACGCGAGTTGCTAGCACGCTTCCTCGGATCCCACACCACGCCGGGCGGAGAGGTCTGGGTCCCTTATGAGGACGCCATCGCTGCGGTGGAGCTTGCGCAAAGGCGTGGTCTCCGCCTAATGGGGATGGAGGGCTTCGTCGTGGGAGAGGTCAATATCTACCCGTCCCTAAGCCGGATCGCGGACTACTCGAAAGTCGGCGAGCCCGACCTCGCCTACGCCCAAGCCCGGGCAGCCCTGCTCGGGCCGTGGAGCAGTATCCCGGACGACCTCCACAGTGAAGCCGAGGGACGGTATGTGATCGACCTGGCCGTCGACGACTGACTCCCAGACGTGCACGCTTGACGCCCTCAATTCGGCAGATGAGTGCGCGTACCGCACCCATGGGTCTAGACCGTCAAGCAGGTGGTGACATAGATCTGTCAAGAAGCTACTGACTCAAGACAGGCGCACCTCGCCTGTCGGATCACAGGCGCACCCCGGCTGGCGCAGATCAATTGCACCACTGTGGGACAGGTGCAGGTGTGCATCGACATGGGCGGAATCAGTTGTTAGACATCGAAATCCGACCAGGGGAGCGCGGTCGGAACCAGGGCGAGCCAATTCGTGTCCCCGAGAGCGGTCATCCCCCAGAATGTGGCAGCTACCACGTAGGCAGACCTGCCGTCGGGGTACTCGATGAGGAGGCGATCGGGCTGACCTGTCGGGCCAACTAGATCGGATGCTCGGAGGACGGTTCCCGGGTGGGTGCCTTGGTCCTTTCCCTCTCGCACCCGATCGCCGACCCGAAGCCGGACTGTCCTGATTCCGCCTCGACGTGCATGTCCAGCACGGGGGCGCCGGAGTTCCGGCCGGAGGCGACGATGAGTTGGGAGTCCTGTGCGAGCGCGAACTTGAAGGCATCCGATGATTCCAAGAGCGGACGGAATGAGCGCTGGAAGTCGTCCACGTACTCATCGAACGCCCCGTCACCACTCACACACTGAATACGCGATACCTCGATCCCCTGATCATGCAATCGACCGGCGACCGGGTCGGGGCAAGGGTTTACGACGGTCACTTGCGAAGGAGATTCCGCCAAGGCGTGCTTGATCATGCTCGAAACGACGAGATCTGTGGCGGGCAAGCTGTAACCCACCACATCCACTTGCTCAGCCGAGGTCAAGGCATTGGCGGCCTCTCGCCACAGTTGGTTACTGAACGGGTTGCCGTAGAAGGCGGACTTCGTCGCTGCGGGCGGGACGATGAAGGGTGATCGACCCGGCAGGCGCAGTTCTCGCGCCCTTGGATCGAGGGCGCCTGTTGTCCAGCGCCAACCGTCGCCGAGGCGGTTAATAGTTGCTCCGGTTCGATCGTCTGGAACCCAAAACACGTCCAGCGAGCCATGCAGTTTCAGGAGGCGAAAGGTTTCGGCGGATCCGATTCCCCACATGCCCGGCGTTGGGGGCGGTGCGGGGCGGTTCTGTATGACGTGCACGCCAGACACCTGAGTGCTGGTATCCCAATCGATTCGGCCCTGCTGCCCGATGGCTCTCTCAAGCAACGTGTCGTAGTTGAAGGTGATCACGTCGGCGCGGGCAGTGTGCAACGCCCCGACGAAACACTGCAGGCTCCATGCCGGAGGATGGGAGAGCACCTCCTGCTCGACCTCGACTAGGACCTCACGAATCTCTGAAGCGACGCGGAGGAATAGGGCGCGACTCTCCAGATTCTCTGCCTCAGACAAGTAGGGCTGCGGTTCGGCCAACGATGAAACCCAAGTCTCGAACGTACCGCCCTCAAAGTCTCTCGGGACATCGTGGCCCTGGTCTCGAAGCCGGGCCGACACCATCGTCCCTAGGCCATCGGTTAGGGGCATCTGGTCCGACACGGCGCGGGAGAAGCCGGCCCCTAAGACAACGGTTCGCCTGAGCACCCGACGATCCTATGCGCGCGTCAACGGTGACCTGGTGACGTCGCGCTAGCTCCTATCGCGAATTGCACGCGGCCCTCGGATTCGTGTCGCCATCCCCGGCAGACCGCTAGAGACTTCCTCCAGCGGTCGGGTTGGACCGAGTGAGCCTGCTTATGTAGCCGTGGCTCACGAGTCGCCGGAATGCGGCCATGACGTGCGGCGGGACGTTCTGCGCTTCGGCGAAGCCTTGGTCGGCGTAGACCCAGATGCGTTGGGTGTCGCCGACGAGCATGTTGAGGACCCTGTCCTCGTCGCCAATCGACGCGACGTACTCGGTCAATGACTGGGGGCGCGACGAGCAGACGACGTCTAGCTCTGGCCAGAGTTTCTGGCAGGTCGCGTAGGCGCGGCGCTGTTGGTAGGGCCGGCTGACGATGGTCGCGGACTTGGGGAGGATGCCTTCACGGTCGAGCAGCGCCCGACTGAGGGTGAAGTTCTCGCCAGTGTTGCGCGCATGTTCCTCAAGGACGATCGCAGTGTCGGGCACCCCGAGCTCTTCGGCGCGTTCCGCGTAGTGGACGGCCTCGCCTCGGGGGAAGACGCCGACCGTTGTCGGTGCGTTGGCCCCGGTGAAGACGATCAGCGGGAACCGGCCCTGGCGGTAGAGGTCGGCAGTGTGTTCCGCGACGCCGATGTCGTGGCTGCCGAGCCCTATGGCGATGTCGGTGTTCCGCGGCTCGTGGTGCATCTGGTGGTAGTCCCAAAGGATCTGGGCATCGTCCATGACGCTCACTGCGGGCTCCTCAGTCAGGCATGTCGTAGGTGTAGGTCCACGAGAAACGCGACGCGGCGTGCACTCCGGTCGCGTACTCCACGGCATATCCGTCCTTGGTCCGGGTGATCCGCTCAAGGATCATGACCGGCTCTCCGGCTGGGAGTTCCAGCGTCGAGATCTCGTCCGGGGTCGGCATTCGCGCGTGGAACGTCTCGGTGACCTCGTGGGGCTCAAGGCCCTGGAGGGTGAGGACGGCGAAGCCACCACCACGACCAGCCGGTCCCGGCGTCGCGTCTACCAGGGGAGTGCCTTCGACGTCCTGAGGCCGGTAGTAGCTCGTGAGCGTGTGGGTGGGCCGGCCCTCTTGCTTGACGATGCGCGCTCGGGCGTAGACCCGGCTCTCGGGCTCGATGCCGAGCACTTCGACGGCTCGCGGGGGCGGGCTGACCAGCTCGACGGTCTGGGTCTGATCGTTTCGCTGCCATGGCTGTCCGGATGCCTCGCGGTCGGCGATGAACGCGACGCTGTCGCCGAACTTCCACTTGCTCTTGGAGTACCGCTCGGCCCCCAGTCGCCGCATGGGTGGTCGTTCGCGAACGACGGTCCCTCGTCGTCGAACCGGGGTCACCAGCCCCTCGGCCTCGAGGAGGGCAACGGCGTTGCGGATGGTCTTGACGTTGACCCCGAACTCGGCTGCCAGGTCGTCCTGCTTGGGCAGCGTGGACCCGGGGCTGTAGTCGCCCCGCTCGATATCGCCGCGCAGCTGCGCCGCAAGCTCTCGATAGCCCATGCCCATCCGACGCCTTTCGTCCGCGCTCTGACCTGCCATAACGCTACTGCTAATCGACCCAAAGTAAAAAGTTGGCAAATAGAACCGGTTCTAAAAACGGGCATATGGTACGTTCCTCAATAGAACCACCTCTAAGTGGTTCCACTACGAGAGGGAGTGTCATGGCTATTCAGCAGAGGATGCGGGTCCGGTTCGAGGACGTCTTCCCTGAGGGTGTGGGGATGCGCGGGCCGGTCACGGCGGTGGAGGACTTCGACCTGATCCAGGCCGCGAAGGCCGAGGGCAGGGAGCCGGGTGATGTGCAGGTCCGGGACAAGGAGTCCGGGCTGCGGGTGTGGGAGGTCCGCGTCGTCGACTATGACGAGGAGGCCCCGAAGAACCAGGGCGAGGTGACGGTGAAGATCGCCGCCGACGTGCAACCGGTGCCTCCGTCGAAGGTGGAGGGTCAGAAGCTGCGGCCGGTGGAGTTCGAGAACCTGACGGTGACGGCGTGGATCGACGACCGTGGCAAGCGGCCGAAGATCGGATGGTCGCTGCGTGCGGAAGGGATGCACGCCCCCGGCGCCAAGCCGAACGGGTTGACCGCTGCCAAGCCGCAGGCGGCGTCTGAGAAGGGTGCGGCGTGATGCGCCCCGTCGAAGCGGTCCAGTGGGCTGACGCGCTGGAGGTCGATGTTCGTGACCTGCCGTCGGTGCTGGGCTTGGAGGTGTCGCGGATGGACGGGTTGCGACACGAGATGGCCAAGCTGCACCAGGAGTTGGCGGACGCCCCGCAGCAGGACTTCCGGGCGACGCTGTGGCGGGCCTTGTCGGCGTGGAGTGCCGCGCAGGGGCAGCTGATGGCCGTGGCCGCCGACGCACGGCGTACCGCCTGAAGGGGGTGATGGTGATGGGCCGTAGGGCTGGCATGTTCGGCAGTGACGACCCGGTCGCGATCTTGATCGAGGGCGCGTTCCGGTCGGCGTTCCTGATCGTGAAGACGGCCGTGCGGTTGGTGGTGCTGGCGGTGCGGTTCCCGGCAGTGTCGGCGCCCGCGGCCGGTTTGCTGGCCGTCGACCAGATGGTTGGCCGGTGGCTGGCTGTCGGTCTCGTCGTGGCCCTGCTTGCCGCCCTGCTGGTGTGGCGGGTCGTGTGGCCGGACACCTATCGGGGACAGGTCCGGCCACGCCTGACCCGGCTGTGGCTGTCGATGATGTACCCGGCGAAGTGGGCGCGCATCGCTCCCCGGCTCGGGCTCGTCGTCCCCGAGCGCGACGGGCGACGCAGCGGCTACACCTACGGCGCTCTGTCACGGGTCCGAGTCACCAAGGCGGGGATCGTCCGTGTCCTGCTGGTGATCCCGGTCGGGCTGACCTTGGACGATTATGCGCGCCGCGCCGATGCGATCGCGGTCGCGTTCGGAGTCCGCGAAGCAAGGATCACCCGGGCCGGGACATCATCGGTGTGGGTCGAGCTGCACCACACGGACGTCCTGACCGACACCATCAAACCTCTGCCCGTGCTGGCGTCAGGGGAGCTGAACCTTGCAGCCGTCCCGGTCGGGCGGCACGAGGACGGCACGCCCTGGCTGTTCTCGCTGTGGCAGACGCACGTCCTGATCGCGGGAGCCACCGGGGCCGGCAAGGGCTCCATCCTGTGGTCACTACTGCGCGGCCTGTCCCCGGCGATCAATGCCGGTTGGGTGCAGGTGTGGGCTATCGACCCCAAGGGCGGCATGGAACTGCGCCCAGGGCAGCGGCTGTTCTCCCGATTCGAGGACGGCACCCCCGAGACGATGTGCGACCTGCTCGAAGACCTCGTCGCGGTCATGGACCAGCGCGCCAAGCGACTAGCGCACCTGGGAGTCCGCAAGCACCAACCGTCCCCTGAGTCGCCGCACCTGCTCGCCGTAATCGACGAACTCGCCACCCTGACCGCGTTCGCCGAACGGGACGTGGTGCGCCGGATCGACAATGCCCTCGGGCTGTTGTTGACCAAGGGCCGCGCGGCCGGGATCACCGTGCTGGCGGCGGTGCAGGACCCCGGCAAGGACGTCGTCGGCTGGCGCGACCTGTTCCCCACCCGGGTCGCGATGCGCCTGGACAACCCGATCCAGGTCGACATGGTCCTCGGCGAAGGAGCCCGCGACATGGGCGCCACCGCCGACCACATCAACGAACAAACCCCCGGTGTCGCGTTCGTCCGGGTCGAGGGCACCCGCGCCATCCGCCGAGTCCGCGCCTCCTACCTCACCGACGACGACATCCATGCTCTCGCCGGATCGGTCACCGCCTCACCAGCACTGACCGCACCACGACCTCCGAAGCCGGTCGACCCGCTCGACTCGTGGTCGCGCCCTGGCACACCCTCGCCGACTCAGGAGCCGACCCCTGACCCTGGCGGTAAGCCCAGGAAGCCACGCACCCCGCGCAAGCCGCGCAACCGTGACGGATCCCCGGTGGCCTGACCCGTGACTGTCATCGTCGCCGCTGCCACGAGACCTGAGCCCTTTGCGGGGTTCGGGGACGAGGCCGCGCTGGATCTCGAGTTGGCCTCGCCTCGGGTCGCGGCCCAGGTCATGGCGCGGCTGCTGTCGCCGGACTTCGAGGACTGGTCGAACGCGGTCGCCCGGGTCGGGTCGTGCACCAACCCGATCCACCTCACCGGATCGTCCATGCGCGTCGACGCGGCCACGGGTGAGGTGCTGTCCACCTACTCGTCCGACGCCGAGCCGCTGGGGACCACCTTGATCCGGTGCGGCAACCGCCGAGCTTCCGAGTGCCCGTCGTGCTCACGGGTCTACGCGGCCGACATGTTCCACCTCATCAAGGCCGGAGTCGCGGGAGGCAAGGGCGTCCCGCAACGGGTGGGGGAGAACCCGCTGGTCTTCGCCACCGTCACCGCACCCTCGTTCGGGCACGTCCACGGGCTGCGCGACAACGAACGCCGCTGCCGACCCCACGCCAAGACTCCTCGGTGCGAGCACGGCCGGCCCACCACCTGCACGACCAAGCATGAGGACGGGGACGAACTGCTGGGGCAGCCGCTGTGCTGGGAGTGCTACGACTACGCCTCCCACATCGTGTGGCAGTGGTGGGCGCCCGAACTGTGGCGACGGTTCAACATCGGCATCAAGCGCGCGCTGGCACGCCGGCTCGGGGTCAAGGAGTCCCGGCTCAAGCATGTCGCGAACGTGCAGTACTCCAAGGTGGCCGAGTACCAACGGCGCGGGCTGATCCACTTCCACGCCCTCGTCCGCCTCGACGGACCCAAGACCGATGAATGCTTCGCGCCCGCCCCCGACAGGGTCACAGCCGAGATTCTTGCCGAGGTCGTCGCGGAGGCCGTTGCATCGGTCCGGTTCACTGCCCCGCCAGTCTTCGCCAGTGACGTGCCGAGGGTGCTGGCGTTCGGCGCCCAGGTCGACTCCCGCCCGGTGAAGGTCGGGCACCGCACCGATGACCCAGACGGACCCCTCAACGCGGAGCAGGTCGCCGGGTACCTGGCGAAGTACTCGACCAAATCCGCCACCGACACCGTGGACGGAGGGGCGTCGAACCCACACTTGCGCCGGATCCAAACCGTCGCAGGAGAATTCGCCACCCTCGTCGAGGACGAATGGGTCGCGGAGCAGATGCCATGCGACCTGAAAGAGCTGCCATACGGGCTCCTCGGCAAGTGGCACACCGCCCTCGGGTTCCGCGGCCACTTTGCGACCAAGTCACGCGGCTACTCCGTGACCCTCGGCGCCCTGCGTCGCGCACGTCGACGCGCCCAGGTGCTCATGGCAGACGCGCAACGCACCGGCATACCCGTCGACCTCGCGTCGATGGAAGCCCAGCTGCTCGCTGACGACGAGGACGAAGCCACGCTCGTTGTCGGGTCCTGGTCGTTCGTCGGGACCGGGTGGGACACCGAAGGCGACGTCGCACTCGCCCGCGCTGCTGCCGCTCGGGCTCGCGAGTACGCCCAACACCGGGCAGGGCAGAAGCGAGCAAAGGCATCGAACGAGATGAGGAGGGACGACCAATGACGGTCGAGGAGATGCCGCCGCGAGAGCGGCTGATGAATGTGAGGGAAGTGGCCGACTACCTGGGGGTTTGCGCTCGCACGGTCTGGAGTCTTCGGGCCGAGGGCAAGTTCGCCCCAGGGACGAAGATCGGCAAGAAGGTGGTGTGGCGGGAGTCCGTGCTGCGCGAGTGGCTGGTCGAGTCCACGGAGGAGCCCGGGGAGTCGGCCACCTACAAGTTCCGGAGCGCCGGATGAGCGTCTACCGGACGCCGAACGGCAAGTCGTGGCGGGCGTTCCTGAAGTACCGAGGGCATCGGGACTCGAGGACGTTCACGCGCCGACAGGACGCCATCCGGTGGCTGACCGAGCAGAGGACGGAGATCGACCGCGGCTCATGGCTCGATCCCTCGCGGGGTCAGCTGCCTGCAGGGGCGTTGTTCGAGAAGTGGCTGGCATCGAGAGACGTCGAGGGCTCAACCCGGCGCAACGACCGGGCGATCTGGCACGCGTACCTCGAGGGTCCGTTCGGGAAACGGCCGCTGGCGTCGGTCTCGGCTCCGATGGTCCGTGAGTGGGTGGCGGGGCTGATGACCAAGAACGGGCCGGCTGCGCCGAGGACCAAGCGTGACGCGTTGCGGGTGCTCAGGGGCGTGTTGGCCTACGCGGTCGAGGACGGGCGGATCGCCCGCAACCCAGCGGTTGGGATCAAGATCGCGGGGACCAAGGGCACCCCGGGTCAGGCGCTCTCGCTGGCCGAGCTGCGTGTGTTCGTAGCAGCCCTCAAACCTCCGCATCACGAGATCGCCCTGGTCTTGGCGTTGGCTGGTCTGCGCTGGTCGGAGATAGCCGCCCTCGACGAGCGTGACGCGGTCCGGGACGACGACGGGCGGCTGTTTCTGGCAATCAGACGTCGGCACGTCCTCGACGAGGAGGGCAAACGGGTCACCCTGCCGGGGACGAAAGGTGGGCGAGGTGTCACGCGGATGGTGCCGGTCCTGCCCGAGCTGGTGCCCATCGTGGAGCGCCACCTGACTGGGAAGCCGGACGCGCCGCTCTTCCCCTCGCCCCGCGGCGCCCGCCTCGACTCACGGCATTGGCGGCGAGACGGAGGGTGGAAGGAGGCGTGTGAGGTCGTCGACCGGGTAGGCCTGCGTCCCCATGACCTGCGGCACACCGCCGCGACGGCATGGCTCCGGATGACCGGCGACCTCAAGGCGGTCCAGAGCCTCATGGGTCACAGCACGGCAAGCATGACGCTCGACCTCTACGCGCACGTCCTCAATGACACCCTGACGAGGGCAGCGGACATGATGGCCAAGGGCTTGGCTGACGCGGCCGACGTGGCGCCCCAGAAGGCGGACGAGCCCGTCGAGAATCCCGAGGGCTCGTAATGGGCTCGCACGCCGCATTCTTCGTGCTGTTCGATGTCGTCGCAGTGGCTCTGATTGTGGCTCTGACCTGCGGAAACGTGTTGGTCGGGGTGACAGGATTTGAACCTGCGGCCTCTTCGTCCCGAACGAAGCGCGCTACCAAGCTGCGCCACACCCCGTGGCTATCGCCACCCACGCCAGTTCGACGGGAGCAGCGACATCGAAGGATAGCCCACCCGACCCGGCCCCTCCCAATCGGTATGCCGGGTGCCTCGCGCCCGCTCAGGAGCCGACGGGCACCAGGGTCAGCAGACTGGCTTCCGGTCGGCAGGCGAACCGCACCGGGGCGTACGGAGAGGTGCCGAGCCCGGCCGACACATGCAGCCACGCCGCGTCCGGGGGAGCCGCCGACGAGGGTGCCGAACCGGCCCCCGGCCACCACCGCGAGACCCCCTTGGCGCGGTCGGTCGGCAGGTCGCAGTTAGTCACCAGCGCACCGTAGAACGGCAACGCGAGCTGCCCACCGTGGGTGTGACCCGCGATCAGCAGCCGAGCACCGTCGGCGGCCATCGGGTCCAGCACCCGCTGGTAGGGCGCGTGCGTAACGCCAATGGTCAGGGCAGCCGAGGTGGACGCGGGTCCGGCGACACCGGCATACCTGTCCTTGTGGACGTGCGCGTCGTCGGTGCCCACGAACTCGACCTCGGCGCCCCCCACCGTGAGCGTCGTGCGCACGTTGTCGAGGTCCACCCAGCCGCCGGCGCACAGGCCGGCGCGCAGGTCCTCGATCGGCAGGCGCACCAGGCCGGGCGGTGCCTCGGCGTGACGCCGGGTGAGGTAGCGGGCAGGGTTCTTGGGGACCGGCGCGTAGTAGTCGTTCGACCCCATGACGAAGACGCCCGGGAACTCGAAGAGCGGCGCCATCGCGTGCAGCGCCCCCGGCACGGCGTCGAGCGCGGCCAGGTTGTCGCCCGAGTTCACGACGAGGTCCGGCTCCAGGGCGGCCAGCCCCCGCACCCACTCGATGCGGCGGCGCTGCCGGGGCACGAGGTGCAGGTCGGAGACCTGCAGGATCCGCAGCGGCCGAGATCCCGGATTCAGCACCGGCACGTCGAACCGGCGCAGCGCGAACCAGTTCCGCTCCACCACGCTCGCGTAGCCGACGCCGGCCACGCCCAGCGCGGCGACGCCGGCCGCAGCCCCCAGGATCGTGTTCATCGCCGCCATCCTTGCAAAGAAGTGCTTGTCAACAGAAGTCGGTAGGTCGGCCCACCTCCCGCCTGAGAGACTGGTCGCATGACCGACCAGAGCCTCAAGGCCACCGTCCAGAGCGACCTCACCGACGCGATCCGTCAGCGCGACCAGGTGCGTTCGGGCACCCTGCGCCTGGCGCTGACCGCCATCACCAACGAAGAGGTCTCCGGCACCGAGGCCCGCGAGCTCAGCGACGACGAGGTGCTCAAGGTGCTTGCCAAGGAGGCCAAGAAGCGCAAGGAAGCCGCGACTGCCTACGCCGATGCGGCCCGTCCCGAGCTGGCGGCCAAGGAGGAGGCCGAGCTCCTCGTGCTCGAGGCCTACCTGCCCGCCCAGCTCTCCGACGAGGAGCTCACGACCATCGTCGCCGCCGCCATCGAGCAGACCGGCGCGACCGGGATGCCGCAGCTCGGCCAGGTCATGAAGGTCGCCCAGGGCGTCGTGGCCGGACGCGCCGACGGTGGGCGCGTGGCGGCCACCGTCAAGGCCGCGCTCACCAAAGCCTGAGGTATGCCGCGGGGCCGGCGCCCCGCGCAGCCGGGCACTCGCGCGGCATACCGAACGAACGGGGCCCCTCACCGCGATGGTGAGGGGCCCCGTTCGTTCACGGTGATCAGGGGGTCACCCTGGTGGTGGCGGGAATGGCCCGGGGCCCTTGGTCTTGGTCGGTTTCGGGTCCGGGGTCTTGGGGGGCTTGGGGACGGGGGCGACCCCGGTGGAGACGTAGAGGCCGACCGTCGACCCGCGGAGCGCCGTGCCACTCGGGTCGGTGTAGACCACGATGCCCTGCGGGTACCCGCTGGGGGTCTGCCCGGCCAGTTGAACCAGGAAACCGGCTTCCTTGAGCCGTGCGCTGGCCTCGGCGATCGACATGCCACTCACGACCGGCACCGCGATGCGGTCGCCGTTGAGGACCTTGGCGCTGGGTTCGCCGAACTGGCGCTCGGGCATC
Source organism: Pedococcus sp. P1_H8 (assembly GCF_056405175.1). Lineage (NCBI taxonomy): Bacteria > Bacillati > Actinomycetota > Actinomycetes > Micrococcales > Intrasporangiaceae > Pedococcus > Pedococcus sp. P1_H8. Next base: position 69,019 of record NZ_JBFUCP010000011.1, on the reverse strand, counting down.
CCCTCGGAGGCTCCGAGCATGATCGCCCGCCACGTCGGGGCGGACAGGGTGCCACCGAAGATGTCGCCGTAGCTGCGGCCGCCGAGCGTCAGGTTGCGCAGGCTGGACTGGCTGTCGGGGGTGCCGATCCAGACTGCCGTGGAGAGCTGGGCGGTGTAGCCGATGAACCAGCCCTCGGCGTTGTCCTCGGTCGTGCCGGTCTTGCCGGCGGCCGGACGGCTGCCCAGCGAGGCGGCCTTGCCGGTGCCGCTCTTGATGACGCCCTTGAGGAGCTCGGTCGTGCCGCGTGCGATGTCCTTGTCGATGACCTGCTTGCAGGGGTTGGCGCCGATCTTGAGGGGCTTCTTGTCCGCCGTGGTGATCGAGAGGATGGGGTTCGGCGGGCAGTACTTGCCATCCGCGGCCAGCGTCGCGTACGACGCGGCCAGGGTCAGGGGGGTCGCGTCCGCTGATCCGAGCGTGACCGCTGACGGGCCGCACTCGATCTGCCCACCGCTGCCAGAGTGCAGACCCATCGTCGTCATCGTCTTGCGGACGGTCGGCACTCCCAGCTTGAGGACCAGCGAGGCGAAGGCGGTGTTGACGGAGCTGGCGGTGGCCTTCTTGAAGGGGATCGGCTTGCCGCCGATCGACTCGTCGTTGCGGACCATCCAGGGATCCTGCGAGCCGCAGGATCCCTGCTCAGCGGGGCTGTAGACAGCCGGCTTCTTGGTGTTGGCGTACTTCGACGGGACGGTGCCGTTGACCGACAGACCCTTCTGCAGCGCGGTGACGATGGCGTACATCTTGGCTGTGGAGCCGAAGTGCTGGCCCACGGTCCCGCCGTAGGCGCGGTCCACGTTCAGGTTGACCTGGTTGTAGGCGACGCTGGTGTCCTTGCTGGACCTGGGGAAGCTGGTGTTCTGGACCATGGCCACGACCCGGCCGGTCCCGGGGGAGACGACGCTTGCGGCGGCTCCCACGAAACGCGTCTTGCCGTTCTTGGACTTGTCGCCCTTGGCCCGGGGGAGCGCCTTGTTGCCGATCGGGACGCGCTGGGTGAGCTCCTTCAGTGCCATCTTCTGCACGACCGGGTCGAGGGTGGTCTGGATGGTCAGCCCCGCGCCGGTGATGTTCTTGATCCGCTCCGGCTCCGACTTGCCGAGGGCGTCCAGGGCGTGGTTGCTGGTGTCCTTGAGGTAGGCCATGACGTAGTTGCAGAAGTACGGCTCGGACGAGGCCGCGCAGTTGCTCAGCGGGTTCTTCAGCTTGAGCATCTTCGAGACCGGGATCGCCTTGGCGGCCTTGAGCTCCTTGTCGGTGATGATGTTGAGGGAGCGCATCCGGTCCAGGACGACGTCGCGGCGCGCCTGGGCCTTCTCGGGGTTGTTGCGGGGGTCGGTCTTGCCCGGGTTCTGGACGAGGCCGGCCAGCAGGGCTGCCTGGGGCAGGTTGAGCTTCTTCGCGCTGACGCTGAAGTAGTGCTGGGCGGCGGCTTCGATGCCGTACGCGAGGTCGCCGTAGTAGGCCAGGTTGAGGTAGCCCTGCAGGATCTGGTCCTTGGTCATCTCCTTCTCCAGGGTGACCGCGTACTTGATCTCCTGGACCTTGCGCGAGGCGCTCTTGCGCACCGCGGCCTGGGCCGCTTCCTCGTCGTTGTTGCGCAGGGCGTTCTCCTGCAACGTGAGCTTGACGTACTGCTGGGTCAGCGTGGAGGCACCCTGGGTGTCGCCGCCCTGGGCGTTGGACGCGACCGCGCGCAGGATGCCGCGCGGGTCGACGCCACCGTGCTCGTAGAAGCGGCTGTCCTCGATCGCGATCTGCGCCTTCTGCATGATCGGCGCGACGTCCTTGAGGTTGACGATGATCCGGTTCTCCTGCTGGGGGGTCGCCAGGATCCCGCCGCGCGCGTCCTTGATCGTGGACTGCTGCGACAGCTGGGTGGCGGTGAACTCCCCCGGGAGGTCGTCGAACATCTTCACTCCACCGGTGGCCGTGCGGCCCGTGGCGAAGGCTGCGGGGATCAGCAGGCCGGCCGCCAAGATGCCCGCAACCATCGCCGTGGCGACAAAGGCTCCGAGCAGACTGACAACTTTTCCGAGGTCGGTGGCGCGTTCGTGCATGGCCACAGGGTAACTGCCGAACATGGGGTAACCCGGTTCTGGACGACCGTCGCCTCGAATTGGGCCCGCTTGTCACGTTTGCCGCTTTTGGCCACGACCCCTTCGTGCTGGGACGGCATGGCTCGGAATGACTAGTCCCTTCGGCCATCGCAGAACTACACGAATGGGCCATGTCGTGAAGGTGCTTTCACTTCCTATCGTTTTCAAACGTCGATACGGACATAAGACGCACAGCGAAGCGTCTGAATCAGCAGTATCTGGAGGCACCGAAATGACCATCGCACCAGCGCGACCCGGCGGACAGGCTGTCGGCACGGGATGGATGGATGACTGGGCGCCCATGGGCTCCTGCTCCAAGTCCGACCCTGACGCCCTGTTCGTCCAGGGCGCAGCGCAGCAGACCGCCAAGGTCGTCTGCCAGCGGTGCCCGGTCATCGCCGAGTGCCTCGCGGACGCCCTCGACAACCGCACCGAGTTCGGCGTGTGGGGCGGGATGACCGAGCGTGAGCGTCGGGCCCTGCTCAAGCGCCGACCCAACATCTCCTCCTGGGCCGCCCTGTTCGCCCAGGCCCGCAACCAGACGCCGACCGAGGCCGAGAGCGCCTGACGGTCCGCACCCCACGGCTGTCACCTCCACGACAGAGTCCCTGCCCATCCCCCCGGGTCCAGGGACTTTGTCGCGTCCGGCCCTGATCGGCCCGTCGTCCGGACTGGCAGCGCTCCACCCGAGAAGGGTGCGCCTCACCCCGGAACGGTTGTCGGGTGAAGCGCACCCTTGTCCCTAAACCCGATAAAAGGGCTAGGGGGAGGCGGTCAGGGCGGTGGCGATCTCGCGCAGGCCGTCGAGGTCGTGGATGTCCTGCGCTGACGCCGGGACCTCGACGACGGGTATGCCGGGGTGTCCGGCCGTGAACCGGGCGGCCAGCCGTTCCTGCCGCGCCGCCGTCTCGGCCAGGGACGCGTGCAGGCGGAGCAGGCCTTCGGCCGTCGCCGCCGTGGGGGACGGGTCGTCGGCATCGGCGAGCTGCTCCGCCGCGGCCAGGGCTCGGGCGGCCGTCAGGGAAGGCGCGGCCACGCGCTGGATCCGGTTCACGACCAGGCCGGCGAGCGGCATACCCTCCTCGTCGAGGCGGCCGGCGAAGAACGACGCCTCCCGCAGCGCGTCGCGCTCGGGCGCGGCGACCACGACGAAGGCCGTCTCGGAGTCCTTGAGCAGGGCGTAGGTCTGGTCGGCCCGCTCGCGGAAGCCACCGAACATCGTGTCGAGGGCGGCCACGAAGGTCTGCACGTCCTGCAGCAGCTGGCCACCGAGCACCTTGGACAGGGTGTTGGTGACGACGTTGACCCCGACGCTGAACACCTTGAACCCGGCGCGTCCGCCCGCCTTGGCCGGGGCCGACAGGAGCCGGATGAAGCGGCCGTCGAGGAACGACCCGAGCCGCTTGGGGGCGTCGAGGAAGTCCAGCGCCGACCGCGACGGGGGCGTGTCCACGATGATGAGGTCCCAGCGGCCGTCGCGGCCCGCCTCGGCCCGCAGCTGACCCAGCTTCTCCATGGCCATGTACTCCTGCGTGCCCGCGAACGAGCTGGAGACGGCCTGGTAGAAGGGGTTGGCGAGGATCTGGGCGGCCTTGTCGGGGGTGGCGTGCTGCTCGACCACCTCGTCGAAGGTGCGCTTCATGTCGAGCATCATCGCGTCGAGCGTTCCGCCCGGCTGGTCGCTCGTGCCGACTCCGTCCACCGGACGGGGCGTGTTGTCGAGCTCGGTCAGGCCGAGTGACTGGGCGAGCCGGCGGGCCGGGTCGATGGTGAGGACGACGACCTTGCGGCCGTGCTCTGCCGCCCACAGCCCGAGGGCGGCTGCCGTCGTGGTCTTGCCCACTCCACCGGCGCCACAGCAGACGACGATCCTGGTCCGGGGGTCGGTCAGCAGGGCCGCCAGGTCGAGCGCGGTGGTCTTGCCCGGTGCGGCACTCCGAGGCGCAGCGGTGTTCGTGGCGGCTTGTCCTACCCTGGCGCGCGGGGCCATCAGACCATCCCCTGCTCGCCCAGCGACTGCGCCAGCACGGTGATCCCGCCGGCCTCGGTGCCCTCCGCCAGGAAGGGCAGCCGGATCGTGAGCCGGCCCTCCTCCTCGAGGATCGCGTCCTGCTCCCGCTCGAGGGCGATCCGGTCGGCGTGGTTGGCGCCATCGGCGAGCAGGCCCGCGACCATGCCGTCGGTGACCCGCACCCCGACCGTGGCGAGATCGGCCGCGACGCCCTTGGCCAACCTCGCGTTGCGGGCCCGGCGCACCGCCGACAGCGCCTTGTCGGAGAGCAGCGGGTCGCGCAGCTGGTTGACGACGATCGCACCCAACGGAAGCTCCGTGCGACGCAGCTCGGCCAGGGCGTCGACGGTCTCCTGCACCGGCATCTCCTCGAGCAGCGTGACGACGTGGACGGCGGTGGTGTGGCTCCTCAGCATCCGGGTGATCGAGTCGGCCTGCGAGCGGATCGGGCCCACCTTGGCGACATCGGCCACCTCGGCGTTGACGTTGAGGAACCGGACGACCCGACCGGTCGGGGGAGCGTCGAGCACCACCGCGTCGTAGGCCGGTGCCGCCGGACCCTTGCCGGTGCGGCGACCCGCAGCCTCGTAGACCTTGCCGATGAGCAGGACGTCGCGCACCCCGGGCGCGATCGTCGTGGCGAAGTCCACGGCGCCGAACCGGTCGAGCACCGACATCGCCTTGCCGACCTTGTAGAACTTCTGGAGGTACTCCCGCAGCGAGTCCTTCGCGTCGACCGAGATCGCCCACAGCTGTCCGCCGCTGCGGTCGGTCACGATGCGCGTCTCGGTGTGCCCCAGCGGCGGCACGTCGAACGTCTGGGAGATCCCCTGGCGCCCCTCGACCTCGGCCAGCAGCACCCGTTTGCCCTGGCGGGCGAGCGCCAGCGCGAGCGCGGCCGCCACCGTGGTCTTGCCCGTGCCGCCCTTGCCGGTGACCACGTGGAGCCGGACCCGGGACAGGTCGTGGGTGGGCTCAGGCATGCCGTCAGCCTAGGAGGAGAGCAGGTCGACCGCGGCGAGGACCTGCGCGAAAGCCGGGTGCTCGGGGTCGATCAGTCCGTAGTGGCCGCCACTGGGCACCGGCGTGAGGCGCACGTTCGGCGCGTGGTGCGCCGCGGCATACCGCTCGCTCTGGTCGAACGGCACCACGTCGTCGTCGTGGGCGTGCACCAACAGCGCAGGTATGCCGGGTGCGAGCCCGAGCGGGTCGGCCGCGGCATACGCCTCCGGTGAGTCGGTGGGCCAGCCGCCCAGGAAGTCGGTGATGGCGGTGCCGCCCACGCCGGTCTCGGCGCCGTGGCCGAGGGCGAGGACGCCGGCGAGGCTCACGATGCCGCGCAGGCCGTGGGCCCACGGCTGGGCGGCGGCCCAGGCCACGAGCTGCCCCCCTGCGGAGTGGCCGACCAGCACCGGTGGGTGGCCGAGATCGGGGTCGCGGCGCACGGCGGTGATGGCGGCGGCGACGTCGTCGGCAGTGCCGGGCCAACCGCCCCCGGGCATCCCCGGCCGGCGGTACTCGACGGCGGCGGTGGGGTAGCCGGCATCGGCGAAGGCCTGGGCCTGCCGGCTGGCGTGGGTGCGGTCGTACTCGGGACGCCAGAACCCGCCGTGCACGACGACCACGGTGAGGTTCCGAGTGACGCGGTCCGGCAGGCGCACGTCGTAGACCTGGGCGGGATCGTCGCCGTAGGCCGTGGTGCGCGTGGGGGGAGCGGCCACCTCGTCGAGCACCTGGCTGGGGTCGCGATGGTTGGCCATGCCCCCATCCTCGTGCACTCCTGCCGGTCGGCGCCCGGACATCACGGGGATAGGCTGCGGGACATGCAGAAATGGGAGTACGCGACGGTGCCGCTCATCGTCCACGCCACCAAGCAGATCCTCGACCAGTGGGGTGAGGACGGCTGGGAGCTGGTCCAGGTCCTCACCGGTCCTGACGGCAACGGCCTGGTCGCCTACCTGAAGCGGGAGAGAGCATGAGTGCAGTCGAAGATCGTCTGGCCGAGCTCGGCCTGACCGTGCCCGAGGTCGCCACGCCGGTGGCCGCCTATGTCCCCGCGATCCAGGACGGACGCCGGATCTACACCTCCGGGCAGCTGCCGATGGTCTCCGGCGCCCTCGTGCAGACCGGCAAGGTCGGCGAAGGCCACGGCCTCGTGCCGCCGGAGGACGCGAAGAAGCTCGCGGAGATCTGCGCGCTCAACGCCATCGCCGCGGTCAAGAGCATCGTCGGCGACCTCGACAAGGTGGCCCAGGTGGTCAAGCTGGTCGGGTTCGTCGCGTCCGACCCCGCCTTCACCGGTCAGCCCGGCGTCATCAACGGCGCCAGCGAGCTGATGGGCAAGGCCTTCGGTGACGCGGGCATCCACGCCCGGTCGGCCGTCGGGGTCGCCGTGCTCCCGCTGGACGCCCCCGTCGAGGTCGAGATCGTCGTCGCCCTCGCCGACGAGTAGTCCCGGGTGGTCCGGCGCTTGGTCAGGCGCGAGTTCCCGATCGCCGACTCCCCGTCGCTGCGGGCCAGGGCGGACTCCTGGCTGAGTGCGCCCTCGCCCGACGGCCCGGTTGTGCCCAAGCGCGCCGCCACGGTCATGTTCGTGCGCGACGGGGCTTCGGACGGTGACTCGGATGTCGAGGTCTTCATGCTGCGCCGGGTGGCGACGATGGAGTTCGCCCCGCGGATGATGGTCTTTCCCGGCGGCGGGGTCGACCCGCGCGACGCCGACCCCGGTCTGCCGTGGGCCGGTCCGACCCCCGCCGAATGGGCGGCCCGGCTCGACGTGGACGAGGCGACGGCCCGGGTGCTCGTGGCGGCTGCGGTCCGTGAGGTCTTCGAGGAGTGCGGTGTCCTGCTGGCCGGTCCGACGGCCGACGAGGTGATCGCCGACGTCAGCGGGAAGCACTGGCACGAGCAGCGACAGCGACTGCTCCAGCGTGAGGCCTCGCTGTCGGAGGTGCTGCGCGAGCACGACCTGCTGCTGCGGTCGGACCTGCTCGGCTACCGCGCCCACTGGATCACGCCCGAGTTCGAGGTGCGGCGCTACGACACCCGGTTCTTCAGTGCGGCCGTCCCCGAGGGTCAGCGTGCCGACGACGACACCACCGAGGCCGACGTCGCCGACTGGGTGCGCCCGGCAGACCTGCTCGATGCCTGGCGCGACGGACGGGCCCTGATGCTCCCGCCCACCGTCGTCGCGGTCGAGGAGGTCGCCGCCGCGACGTCGGCGCGGGAGTTCATCGCCGAACGCCCCGTGATCGCCCCCGTGCAACCCGAGCTGGTCGACACCGGCGACGGACTGGTGATGCGGGCAGAGCTCCCCCGATGACCCCCAACCCGGCCCGGCCAGCGACCCCACCGACTCCCTCGGCGGCGGTCGGCGACTGGCACGGCGGCCAGGTCACCGAGCGCGCCCTGTGCGTGCTGTGCCCGAACCCGAGCCCGATGACTCTCGACGGCACCAACACGTGGGTGCTGCTCGAGCCGGGCGCCACCGATGCGGTCGTCATCGACCCCGGCCCGCTCGACGAGGGGCACCTGCAGGCGGTCGTCGAGGCGGTGTCCGCCCGCGGGGCCCGGGTCGCCCAGACGATCCTCACCCATGGTCACGCCGACCACGCCGAGGGAGCGGGGCGCTTCGCCGAGCTCAGCGGCGCGCCGACCCGGGCGGTCGGGCGCGGGCACGACGACCTGGCCGACGGCGACGTCGTCACTGTGGGCGGGCTCGAGCTACGAGTCGTCGCGACCCCGGGTCACACCTCCGACTCACTGTCCTTCGCCCTGCCCGCCGATCACGCGCTCCTCACCGGCGACACGGTCCTCGGCCGCGGCACCACGGTGGTGGCGCACCCCGACGGTGAGCTGGCGGCATACCTCGCGTCGTTGGAGCGCATTGCGCACCTGACCGGCGACGGTGCGGTGACCGCGATCCTGCCCGGGCACGGGCCGGTCGTGCCGGACGCCGCGGCGATGGTCGCGTTCTACCGGATCCACCGCGCCGAACGGCTGGAGCAGGTGCGGCAGGCGCTGGCTGACGGAGCGAGCGAGGCGCCTGACGTGGTCCGGGCCGTGGTCGAGCGGGTGTATGCCGACGTGCCCCGGGAGGTCTGGCCGGCGGCGGCGATGTCCGTGGCGGCCCAGCTGGACTACCTCAAGCTGGAATAGCCGCCTGAATCACCGGGCGCGACGCTGGAGACGCTCGACGTCGAGCAGCAGGACGGCCCGCGCCTCGAGGCGCAGCCACCCGCGGGTGGCGAAGTCGGCGAGGGCCTTGTTGACGGTCTCTCGGGAGGCGCCGACCAGCTGGGCGAGCTCCTCCTGGGTGAGGTCGTGGGCGACGAGGACCCCCTCCTCGACGGGGCGGCCGAAGCGGGCCGACAGGTCGAGCAGCGCCTTGGCGACGCGGCCGGGCACGTCGGTGAAGACCAGGTCGGCGAGGTTCTCGTTGGTGCGACGCAGCCGCTTCGCCAGGGCCGCGAGCAGGACCTTCGCGACGCTGGGGCGACCCTCGAGCAGGCCGTTGAGGTCGTCGTTGCCGATGCCGAGCAGCTGGGTCTCGGCCACCGCGGTCGCCGTCATCGTGCGCGGGCCGGGGTCGAACAGGCTCAGCTCGCCGAACATCTCGCCGGGGCCGAGGATCGCCACGAGGTTCTCGCGACCGTCGGCGCTGCGGCGACCGAGCTTGACCTTGCCCTCACGGATGACATAGAGACGGTCGCCCTGGTCGCCCTCCGTGAACAGCACGTCGCCGCGCTCGAGCCGAGTCTGCGTCATCGAGGCCATCAGCGTCGAGGACGCCTCGTCGTCCAGCGCAGCGAACAGCGGGGCCTTCTTCACCACGTCGTGATCCACGGGCGACAGTGTGCCACGTCGGATGTCCGCGCCGCCCCGTAGTCTGTGGAGGTGTCTGGATCCCCCGAGCCGGCCGCCCGTGAAGAGTCCCCCGTCGCCCTCACCCGGCGTGCCCGGCGGATGTACCGGGCGCTGCACGAGCACTACCCCTACGCCCACTGCGAGCTCGACTTCGAGAACCCCCTGCAGCTGCTCGTGGCGACCGTCCTGTCGGCCCAGACCACCGACGTCATGGTCAACAAGGTCACCCCCCAGCTCTTCGCGCGCTACCCCGACGCCGCGGCGCTCGCCGGCGCCGACCGCGAGGCGATGGAGACCCTGCTCAAGCCGACGGGCTTCTTCCGGGCCAAGACCAACTCGGTGATGAAGCTCGGCGCCGAGCTGGTCGAGCGCTTCGACGGCGAGGTCCCCCCGCGGATGAAGGACCTGGTCACGCTGCCCGGCGTGGGGCGCAAGACGGCCAACGTCGTGCTGGGCAACGCCTTCGGCATCCCGGGCATCACCGTCGACACCCACTTCGGGCGGCTGGTCCGCCGGTTCGGCTGGACGACCGAGGACGACCCGGTCAAGGTCGAGCACGCCGTCGGGGCGCTGATCCCGCGCAAGGAGTGGACGATGCTGTCGCACGTCCTCATCTTCCACGGGCGCCGCACCTGCCACGCCAAGAAGCCCGCCTGTGGCGCCTGCCCGGTCGCGCGACTGTGTCCCTCCTACGGCGTCGGCGAGACCGACCCCGTCAAGGCCGACAAGCTGCTCAAGTTCGAGCTCGCCCCCGGGGCCACCAATCCGTATGCCGCGGCGGCACCTGCCGCCGGCGGCGCGCCATCGCAGCCACGCGGCATACCCACGGTGTCGACGGCGCCCACGGCGGGGGTCGCCACATCGTGACGACGGCCCGACCTGCCTGGATCGACCGCGCCCGCGACGCGATCGCGGCCGCCGACCGGGGCTACTTCGAGACGTTCGCGCCACCCCCCGAGGGTGGGCAGCGCTCCAGCGTGATGATCCTGTTCGGGCCCTCCGAGGGTGAGGGCCAGGACGTTGTGCTGACGGAGCGGGCGCACACCCTGCGCACCCAGCCCGGCGACATCTCCTTCCCCGGTGGCAAGCGCGAGCCCTCGGATGCCTCGGCCGCCGCGGCTGCCCTGCGCGAGACCCAGGAAGAGGTGGGGATCGACCCGGCGACGATCGAGGTGGTCGCGACCCTCCCCGACATCTACCTCAGCCCGCGGCAGTTCGTCGTCACCCCCGTGCTGGGGTGGTGGCGCGAGGCCGGCCCGCTCGACGCCGTCGACCCGGTCGAGGTGCACCGGGCGGTGCGGGCTCCGCTGGCCGACCTGCTCGACCCGGCGGCCCGGTTCACGGTGTCGCACCCCAGTGGCTACCGGGGGCCGGGGTTCGAGTTCGACGGGCTCTTCGTGTGGGGATTCACGGCGGGGCTATTGTCCGCTGTGCTCGATTTCGGTGGTTTGACCGTTCCGTGGGACCGTAGCGTTGAGCGTCCCCTCCCAGACCGGTACCGGCCGGGCGGGTCCCAGGACGCCCTGACCAAGACCGCGACGGAAGGCCGAGCCTGATGTTCCTCGGACTCACCGTCCTGGACTACCTCCTGATCCTGCTCTTCATCAGCTACGGCTTCACCGGGTTTCGACAGGGTTTGGTGGTCAGCGTCTTGTCCCTCGCCGGCTTCTTCCTCGGCGGAGCGCTCGCCATGTGGCTGCTGCCGTTGGCGATCGGCCACTGGACCGAGCTCGAGTCCTCCCCGCTGCTGCGTTCGGTCGTCCTCATCGCCGGGGTGTTCATCCTGGCCTCGAGCGGCCAGGCGGTCGCCGTGGCGATCGGCGGTTCGCTGCGGTCACGGCTCAAGATCAAGCCGGCCCAGTGGTTCGACGCGACGTTCGGAGCGGTGGCCGTCGTGCTGTCCGCCGCGATCCTCGTGTGGTTCATCGCCGGCGCCCTGCGCGGTGGCGCCCCGGCGCCCATCGCCAAGGCGATCGGTGAGTCCCGGGTGCTGCGCACGATCGACAACGTGGTGCCCCCGGGCACGTCGAGGCTCTTCGCGTCATTCCGCGAGGTGCTCGACCGCGAGGGTTTCCCGCGGGTCTTCGACGGCCTGGAGAGTGAGCGGATCGCGCCGGTCGCGCCTCCGGACCCGTCCGTGGCCCAGACCGCCGGCGTGCGCGACGCCGCCTCCTCCATCATCAAGATCACCGGTGTCGCGGCTGCCTGCAACCGCGGCCAGGAGGGCAGCGGCTGGGTCGTCGCCCGCGAGCGGGTGGTGACCAACGCCCACGTCGTGGCCGGCATGGAGACCGCCACGCTGCGCATCCACGGCACCGGCCGGTCCTACACCGGCCGAGTCGTCATCTTCGACGCGAAGCGCGACCTCGCCGTGCTCTCCGTGCCGGGCCTTCCCGCCGAACCGCTGCGCCAGGGGCCCGACCTCTCCCGCGGCGACAGCGGTGTCGTGGCGGGCTTCCCGCTCGACGGTCCCTACCGGCTCGACGCGGCCCGCGTCCGCGAGGTCGTCGACGCGCGGGGTTCGGACATCTACGGCAGTCCCGGGACCAGTCGTGAGGTCTACTCGCTCTACGCCCAGATCAGGCCGGGCAACTCGGGCGGTCCGCTGTTGTCGACCGACGGCCGGGTCGTCGGCGTCGTGTTCGCCAAGTCGCTGGACGACCCCAGCACGGGCTATGCCCTGACCATGGACGAGGCCAAGCCGGTCCTCGACGTTGCGTCGAGCGCGTCCACCCCGGTGGACACCGGCGCCTGCGTCGCCAGCTGAGGCTGGCGGTCGATCCCTCGAGCTCGGCGACTTGTTGCTCTCCGGTGGTCACGGGATGGTCTTTTGGGGGCCTCGATGACGACCTGCCGGCAACAAGTCGGCGAACCCGTGACGGGGAGTCTGCGTCGCGGGCTGACCGTCAGCGGAGGGTGGTGAGCCAGGCGCAGAGGTAGTCGTTGACGACCTCAGGCGCCTCTTCGGGCAGGAAGTGGCCCGCCGCGGGCACCAGGTGTCGTTCGAACGGGCCGGTGACGAAGTCCGCCGAGTCGCTGGACGTGTCGGGCAGCACCGCCCGGTCGTGCTCGCCGTGCAGCTGGAGCACGGGCAGGGTGATGGTGGTCCGCATCCTCGCGGCGAACCGCCAGCCGTCGGGGCGGATCTGACTGCGCACGACCCAGCGGTAGTACTCCGCGGCCGAGTGCCCCACGAACGGCAGGGCCATCGCGTCGGCGTAGGTTCGCGCCTCCTCGGGCGAGGGCCAGATCCCTTCAGGGGAGGCCCACTCGCGCAGCAGCCGCTGGACGTAGCCGCCGTGGACGGTCATCTGCCGCTCCGGCACGAACGGCCGTTGCAGGCCGCCGAGATAGGCGTTGGCCTTGAGCTGGCGTGGGTTCGCGAAGGACGCCTTGCGGAACACCAGCGGATGCGGCATCGACAGCGACGCGATGGCGCGGGTGACGGTCGGTTGGAGGGTCGGCATGCTCCAGGCGATCCAGCCACCCCACCCGTGACCCACGACGACGGCGCGCGAGGCTCCGAGCGAGCGCAGCACCGAGGCGACGTCGGTGGCCGAGGTGCGCGTGTCGTACCCCCTCGGTGGTTTGTCGGACGCGCCGTAACCCCTCAGGTCCATCGCGCAGGCCCGGTAGCCGGCGTCCGCGAGCGCCTGCATCTGGTGCCGCCACGCCCACCAGAACTGCGGAAAGCCGTGCAGGAGTAGGACGACAGGTCCCTCGCCCTGCTCGGCAACGTGGAAGCGGGCACCGTTCGCTGCGACGAACCGGTGCTCCCACGGGCCCTCGATGAGGGCCATCGAGGCGTCGAGACTCATGACTGGGTATGCCGTTCGGCTGGTGTTCGTGGGCGAAGCGTCGGTCGGCGGGTGCCGGCTCAGGAACCGGACTTGAGCGTAGTCAGGGTTTCCTGCGCGTTCTTGATGGCGCGCTCGGGCTTGCCCTTCATGGCCTTCATGCTGTTGCGGCCGACGAGCGCCAGGATCGCGGCGACGAGGAAGAGCAGCCCGGTCGTGATGAGGTAGCCGGCCCACTCGGGGAGCCAGATGTCGATCACCGCGACGATGGTGTGGAAGAGGAAGATCAGGCCGAGCAGGGCGACGAAGGCCGCGGCCGCGAACATCCCCGCACCAGCGGCCGCCTTCTTGGCGTCGGCGGCGATCTCGGCCTTGGCCAGGGCGATCTCGCTGCGGACGATCGTCGAGACGTCATGGGTCGCGTCGGCGACGAGCTGTCCGATGGTCCGCTCGGTGCCTGACGCGGCGCCCGCCTGGGTGCCCGTCCGGTCGTTGACGCGGTTGGTGGCCATGCGCGTTCACCTTCGCTTCCTGGAGTCCGGTGTGCCGGCGTCCCAACCCTAACGGCGTCCTCCGGGCTCCACATCCGAGACCTCGAAGGAGTCGGGGATGCCGTTGCCGTCGTCGTCGCGGGACTCGAGCTCGGCGAGGCGGCGGTAGACCCGGTTGCGGGCGCGCAGCACCACGGTGGCCAGAGCCGCTGCCGTGAGCGAACCGACCAGGACGGCGAGCTTGACGTGCTCGTCGCGGGGACTGCCCGTCCCGAACGCCAGTTCGCCGACGAGCAGCGAGACCGTGAAGCCGATTCCGGCCAGCAATGACAACCCGAGGACATCCCACCACGCCAGGTCGTCGTCGAGCTCGGCCCTGGTGAACCGGGCGAACGCCCACGTCCCGCCGAAGACGCCCACCAGCTTGCCCACCACGAGTCCGAACACCACTGCGACGGCCGCCTCATCGGCGAGGCTGTCGCCGAACCCGCCTCCCACCACGCGCACGCCGGCGGCGAAGAACGCGAAGACCGGCACGGCCACTCCGGCCGATACCGGTCGCAACCGGTGCTCGAACCGTTCGGCCACGTCGACGTCTGCCTCCAGGGTGCTCACCCGCGGGACGCGATGGCGCGGCTTGACCGGCACGACCAGCCCCAGCAGGACTCCGGCAACGGTGGCGTGGACGCCCGACGCATGCACCAGTCCCCACGTCAGGGCGGCCAGGGGCACCAGCAGCCACCACCGGGCGACCCGTCGCTGCACCAGCCACGCGAAGGCCGCGAGGGGGACCAGCGCCAATCCGAGCAGGGCCAGGTCGAGGGTCTGGGTGTAGAAGACCGCGATGATCGTGATCGCCACGAGGTCGTCCACGACGGCCAGCGTCAGCAGGAAGCTGCGCAGCGCCGAGGGCAGGTGGGTCCCGATCACCGCGAGCACCGCGAGGGCGAAGGCGATGTCCGTCGCCGTCGGGATCGCCCAGCCCCGGAGCGCGTCCCCTTCGGCGCCCAGGAAGGTGACGGTCACGGCATACACGATCGCGGGGAGGGCGACCCCGCACAGGGCCGCCGCGACCGGCAGCGCCGCCCTGGCGGGGGTGCGGAGCTCGCCGACGAGGAACTCGCGCTTGAGCTCGAGGCCGGCCACGAAGAAGAACACGGCGAGCAGGCCGTCGGCGGCCCACTGCCCGAGTCTGAGGTGCAGGTGCCAGGCCCCGGGCCCCGCCTGCCAGTCACGCAGCGAGGCGTAGGACTCGAACCACGGCGAGTTGGCCCAGGCCAGCGCGGCGATCGCGGCGGCCAGCAGCAGGGCACCGCCGACGGTCTCGGTGCGCAGCGCGCTGCTGACGCGTTGGGCCTCCTGCCAGGTCGTGCGGGCGAAGAGGCGGGGGCGTAGGGGGTTGAGGCTCACCGGGGGCCTTCCGGGGTCGACGTCGGGTCAGACGTCCGCAGACGCCGCCGACCAGACTTCCCGGCACACCAGTTGCTCCTGCCACCCATCCTACGTGCGAGCCGTGGCGAGCAGCCGGGCGAACATCGTGGCCAAGGCCAGCTGGTCCGCCTCGCCCGCCTGCACCTCGCCCTCCTGGGTGAGCGTCTGGCCGAACGCCAGCCCGGGCCCGTCCACGACCGTCATCTTGACCCGCTCGAGTGTCTGCCGCAGGGCCGACTTCGCATAGCTCGCGCCGTGCCAGCCGTAGCCGACGCACCCGACGGGCAGGCCCTCCCACTCGGCGTAGAGGAAGTCGATCGCGTTCTTGAGCGCCGCGTTGTAGCCGCGGTTGTACTCGGGCATGACGAGGACGAGCGCGTCCGTCGCCTGCATCGCCGCGGACCACTTCCGGGTGTGCTCGTGGGCGTAGTTGCCGTCGGCGGGCTGGCCCGGCTCGTCGAGGAACGGCAGGCCCAGCTCGCGCAGGTCGTGCACGGTGACCTCGAAACCCTCCGGGACCGCGTCGAGCGCCCACTGCGCGACGAGGTGGCCGATCCGGTGCGGGCGGGTGCTGGCAATCACGACGGACAGGCGCGGCATGCGGGCAGTCTGTCAGGGGAGTGCCGCTGGCCGGCCGGGGCTCCCGCCAGTGACCTCGCGAGTGACCTCGCCCGCGACCTTGTCAGTCCGGCGGGCGCTCGGTAGGATTCCGCAAATCAGAAGTTAACTTCCATGATGCGAAATATTGGCGAAGGGAACTGGTATGCCCGCTCCGAGCCCCGGGTACTCCATCACCGTGCGTGCCGAGGCGCCCGCAGCGATCGACACCACCGGCGTCCTCGCCGCCGCGGTGGCCTCGGCCGGCGGGGCCCTGACCGCCCTCGACGTGGTCGAGTCGCGCGGTGACAAGCTGGTCGTCGACATGACGTGCAACGCCTCCGACGCCGACCACGCGGACCGGATCACCGCGGAGATCGCCGCCGTGTCCGGCGTGACGGTCCGCAAGGTCAGCGACCGCACCTTCCTGCTCCACCTCGGCGGCAAGCTCGAGGTCGTGCCCAAGGTGCCGCTCAAGCACCGCGACGACCTCTCCCGGGCCTACACGCCCGGAGTGGCCCGCGTCTGCCTCGCGATCGCGGAGAACCCCGAGGACGCCCGACGCCTCACCATCAAGCGCAACACGGTCGCCGTCGTGACGGACGGCTCCGCGGTCCTGGGCCTCGGCAACATCGGGCCCGCTGCGGCGCTGCCGGTGATGGAGGGCAAGGCCGCCCTGTTCAAGCAGTTCGCCGGGGTCGATGCCTGGCCCGTCTGCCTCGACACCCAGGACGTCGAAGAGATCATCATGATCGTCAAGGCGATCGCCCCCGTCTACGGCGGCGTCAACCTCGAGGACATCTCGGCTCCGCGGTGCTTCGAGATCGAGCGGCGGCTGCGCGACGAGCTCGACATCCCCGTCTTCCACGACGACCAGCACGGCACCGCGATCGTCACCCTCGCCGCCCTGCGCAATGCCTTGCGCGTGGTCGGCAAGGAGCTCGAGGACGTGCGGATCGTGGTCTCCGGGGTGGGCGCTGCCGGCCACGCCATCGTCCGGCTGCTCGACGCGCAGGGCGCCACCGACATCATCGGCTGCGACCGCCGGGGAGCCCTTGACCCCGGAGCCGAGCACGCCGACGAGTTCCGGGGCTGGATCGCCCGCAACACCAACCCTTCTCGCACCACGGGGACCCTCAAGGAGGTGCTGCGCGGGGCGGACGTCTTCATCGGTGTGTCCGCGCCGAACCTGCTCGATGGCGACGACATCGCGGCGATGGCGCCGGGCGCCATCGTCTTCGCGATGGCCAACCCGGACCCCGAGGTCGACCCGGTGGCGGCGAGCCACCACGCCGCCGTCGTCGCCACGGGACGCTCCGACTACGCCAACCAGATCAACAACGTGCTGGCCTTTCCCGGGTTCTTCCGGGGCCTGCTCGACGCCGGCGCCCGCGAGATCACCGACGAGATGATGATCGCGGCGGCCTCGGCCATCGCCGACTGCGTCCACCCCGACGAGCTCAATGCCAGCTACATCGTGCCGAGTGTCTTCGACGCCGACGTCGCTCCCGCGGTGGCGGCAGCGGTGCGGAATGCTGCGGGCACCACTCGGCACGCCACCATGACGGGGGGCGCTACTCGATGACCGTGGACCTGGGCGCCCTCGGCGCCGCCCTCGACGAGCACCTGCGCGATGCGGATGCCGAGCTCGCCGCGCGCTTCCCCGGCGAGCGGCCGGTGCGCCAGCCGGTGCACACCGTCTACGTGCCGGCCGATCGCTATGACAGCAAGCTCGTCGCGCGGTGGCAGGCCGAGGCGATCGCCGCGCTGGATGAGCACGGCGGCGGCGCGGAGGGGACGGCCGACGCGTTCGGGCTCCCGGTGGAGCTCGCGGCCGACCTCCACACCCGCGTGCGCGACAAGCTCGGGCGCGAGGCCATCGAGGACCTGCGGATCGACTTCGAGGACGGCTACGGCGCCCGCCCGGACGACGAGGAGGACGCCGCTGTCGACGCAGCGGCTGCCACCCTCCTGCGGTCTGTCGACACGGGCGAGGCGACCGCCTTCAGCGGCATCCGGTTCAAGAGCTTCGAGGCGCCGACGCGGCAGCGCGGGCTGCGCACGTTCGCGCGGTTCGTCGAGGCGGTGACCCGTGACGGTCGGCTGCCCGACGGGTTCGTCGTGACCTTCCCCAAGGTGACGTCCGTGGACCAGGTGTCGGCGATGGTGGTGGCGTGCCAGCAGGTCGAGGCGGGCGTCGGGCTGGCTGACGGCGCGATCCGGTTCGAGATCCAGGTCGAGACGCCGCAGGCGATCTGCGGGCCCGACGGCACCGCCCTCGTCGCCCGGATGGTTCATGCGTCGGCCGGGCGCTGCACCTCCCTGCACTACGGCACCTACGACTACTCGGCGTCCTGCGGCATCGCCGCCGCCTACCAGTCGATGGAGCACCCGGCCGCCGACCACGCCAAGGCGGTCATGCAGGTCGCCGCAGCCGGGACGGGCGTGCACCTGTCCGACGGCTCGACCAACGTGCTCCCCGTGGGCAGTCATGACGACGTGCTGGCTGGCTGGCGGCTGCACGGGCGGCTAGTGCGACGCTCCCTGGAGCGTGGCTACTACCAGGGCTGGGACCTGCACCCCGCCCAGCTCCCGAGCCGCTACCTCGCGACCTACGCCTTCTACCGCGAAGGTCTCCCAGCTGCCGGTCAACGGCTCAAGAACTATGTGGGACAAGTGGATTCGGGTGTCATGGACGAGCCCGMCACGGGACTTGCAACCCCCGTGTTGCGTCGCAACGGCCGTTTTGTACGACGGGCCCCGAGCGTGGGCCGCGCCGCGGGTAGGTTGGCCGCATGCGCGTGCGGGTGGAGTTCACGACCGAACCGTTCCATGGCGAGGACGACCAGCTGCCTGCCCACGTGACCGCGTCCGCGGACGCGCTCCGGTATGCCGGGTTGTCACCCGACCTGGGCCCGCTCGGCACGTCCGTCGAGGGTGACGCCGAGGTGGTCGTCGACGCCGTTGCGACCGCGCTCAAGGAGGCGCTGTCCCACGGTGCCACCCGGGTGACCCTGACCCTGGGCGACGTCGACGCGGTGACCGCATCCGCGGTCGGGGCCGGGGCTGGGGTCACGACCGGGACCGGGGCCGGGGCGACCGACTTCACCGACGGGCTGTCGCGGCTCATCGCCGACGTCGAGCGCGAGCTCGGTGGCTCGCTCGCGACCCTGCCGCGCGCCGAGAAGCAGCATGCGGTGCGGCTGCTGGAGGAGCGTGGGGCCTTCGAGATGCGCCGCAGCGCGGAGACGGTCGCCGAGGCCCTGGGCCTGACGCGCTTCACGGTCTACAACTACCTCAACCGGATCCGCGAGTCCGCCGCCGAGCCGGCCGGCTGACGCGGCATACCCGCTCGTCCTTGGTGCCGCGAGATCCCAGCTCTCGGGCTTCCAGCGGCCTCGGAAGGCCGAGAGCTGGGATCTCGGCGACCGCTCGTCGCACGGACCCTCGAAACTTTTCAACAAAGTGTTGACTCCGTCACAGCCCCACGCTTATCGTTCCATCATTCGTAATCGGGTTTCCACCATCCGGAAGATCTTCGGAAGTTCAGGAAGCCACCGCGCCACCCACTGCCGACCCGCCCCGGGTCGACGGGCACCGCAAGGAGCACCATGAGCTTCGTCCTCGGACCCAACCAGTACGGCAAGGCGGAGAACCGCGTCGTCCGCGTCTACCGCGACACCGCCCGCCACGAGATCCGCGACCTCAACGTGTCGACCGCCCTCCGCGGCGACTTCACCGAGGCGCACACCACCGGTGACCAGGCCAACGTCCTGCCCACCGACACCCAGAAGAACACCGCCTTCGCGTTCGCCAAGGAGCACGGTGTCACCTCCCCGGAGGACTACGCCCTCACCCTCGGACAGCGCTTCCTCGACGTGACCCCGGCCGCCACCGCCAGCAGGATCGAGGTCGAGGAGTACGCCTGGGACCGCATCGAGGTCGGCGGCACCGGCCACGACCACGCGTTCGTGAAGCGCGGCGGTGAGGTACGCACCACCGTCGTCACCCGCGACCGCAGCGGCGACGAGCCGCGCGCCTGGGTGGTGTCAGGGGTGAAGGACCTCGTGGTCCTCAAGTCCACCGGCTCGGAGTTCAAGGGCTACCTCAAGGACGAGTACACGACGCTGAAGGAGACCGACGACCGGATCCTCGCGACCTCGCTCGTGGCGCGCTGGCGCTACGAGACCACCGAGGGCGTGGACTGGAACAAGTCGTTCGACGACGTGCGGTCGCTGCTCCTCGAGACGTTCGCGACGACCTACAGCCGCGCGCTGCAGGAGAGCCTCTATGCGATGGGCTCGGCCGTGTTGGCCGCCCATCCCGACGTCGCGGAGATCAAGTTCTCGGCCCCCAACAGGCACCACTTCCTGGTCGACCTCGCCCCGTTCGGGCTGGACAACCCGGGTGAGGTCTTCATCGCCGCCGACCGGCCCTACGGGCTGATCGAGGCCACCGTCCAGCGCGAGAACGGCTCGGACGCCGGCGACGCCTGGCTCACCGTGCCCGGCTTCTGCTGACGCGCCACCGCGCCACCGGACCACCCCTCCACCTGCACGCCCTCCTCCTGCACCCCCTCCTCGCGGAGCCTCCCGAAAGGTGCCTGTCATGAGCACAGCCACCGCAACACCCCAGTCCAAGCGCGCCTCCCGACACCCGGTCGACGAGGTCCTGCCCATCCCGAAGCTGGCGATCTACGGCTTCCAGCACGTGCTGGCGTTCTACGCCGGCGCGGTGATCGTGCCGATCCTCCTGGCCTCCGCCATCGGGCTGTCGACCCAGGAGCTCATCCACCTCATCAACGCAGACCTCTTCACGTGCGGCATCGCCTCGATCATCCAGTCGATCGGGTTCTGGAAGGTCGGCGTGAAACTGCCTCTCCTGCAAGGGGTCACGTTCACCGCAGTCTCCCCGATGATCGCCATCGGCATGGCCGCCGGCGGCGGCACCGACGGGCTGCTCGTGATCTACGGGGCGGTGATCGTGGCGGGACTCTTCACCTTCCTCGTCGCGCCCTACTTCAGCCAGCTGATCCGCTACTTCCCCCCGGTCGTCACCGGGTCGGTCATCACGATCATCGGCCTGGCGCTGCTGCCGGTCGCCGCCGCGGACGCTGCCGGTGGTGCCGGCCCGAGCCTCGACCCGACGAGCGGGCGCAACCTCGCCTACGCCCTCGGGACCCTCGCCCTCATCGTCGCGATCCAGCGGATCTTCAAGGGCTTCATGGCCACCGTCGCCGTCCTCATCGGGCTGGTCGTCGGCACCCTCATCGCGTGGATCCTCGGCGACGCACACTTCGACTCGGTCTCAGGCTCGGGCTGGATCGGTGTCACGACGCCGTTCCACTTCGGGTGGCCGAGGTTCTCCGTGGCCGCGATCATCTCGATGATCGTCGTCATGCTCATCACGGCCGTCGAGACCACGGGTGACGTGTTCGCCACCGGCGAGATCGTCGAGAAGCGCGTCGGCAAGGAGGACATCGCCCGTGCCCTGCGCGCCGATGGCCTGGCCACGACGATCGGTGGCGTCTTCAACTCCTTCCCCTACACCTGCTTCGCCGAGAACGTCGGCCTCGTGCGACTGACCCGGGTCAAGAGCCGCTACGTGGTGGCCACGGCCGGGCTGATCATGGTGATCATCGGCTTGATCCCCAAGGCCGGAGCCGTCGTCGCGGGCATCCCGCACCCGGTGCTCGGTGGTGCCGCGCTGGCGATGTTCGCGACCGTCGCGGTCGTCGGGTTCCAGACCCTGTCGCGGGTGGACTTCCACGACCACCGCAACGTCGTCATCGTCGCCACCGCAGTCGGTCTCGCGATGTACGTCACCGCCCAGCCCGACGTCGCCAAGGCCGTCCCCGACTGGGCCCAGATCATCCTCGGCTCGGGCATCACCCTGGGCTCGATCACCGCCATCGTCCTCAACTTCCTCTTCCACCATGTCGGCACGAGCCGGGGTCCGGCCGTTGCGGGAGCGCCGGGCTCCCTCGTGCGACTCAGCGAGGTCAACCAGATGTCGCGCGAGGACTTCGCCGACACCTTCGGCAGCCTCTTCCAGGGGCCCCGCTGGGTGGTCGAGCGCGCCTTCGACTCTCGGCCGTTCAGCGACACGAGCGACCTGCGTCGCGCGTTCCAGGAGGCGCTCTTCTCGGCCACCGAGGACGAGCAGCGCCAGCTGATCGACTCCTACCCCGACCTCGGTGCCGACAGCGTGGCCGAGGGAGACGAGGGGCCGGACTCGCTGCGCGACCAGTCCTCGCTCGGGCTCACCCGGCTCGACGAGAAGGGCCACGGCGAGCTGGCCGAGCTCACCTCGCAGTACCGCGACCGGTTCGGGTTCCCCCTGGTGACGTGTGTGCGCGACCGCGACTCCTTCGACCAGGTGGTGCGGACCGGCTGGGAACGGATCAACAACTCCCAGGCACAGGAGCACGCCTCGGCTCTCGTCGAGATCGCCAAGATCGCCGGCTACCGGTTTGATGACCTCGTGGCCGACGCCAACCCGATCCACTCCGCCCGCACGCGGTTCGTGGAGGGTCGATGACCCTCGAGGACCTCAACGCGCTGCCCGAGCCGGCCCTGGAGGAGCAGCTGACTGCGTGCCTCCCGGTGCCGCGGTGGGTGGCCGCCGTCCGCGACGGGCGCCCGTATGCCGCGTGGCCGGACCTCGAGGCCACCGCCGGCGCCGCCGCCCAGCACCTCGACGACGAGGAGCTGGAGGCGGCGCTGGCCGGCCACCCGCGGATCGGGGAACGTGCTGCGAGCCCGCACCACAACGCGGCCGCCAGTGCGCGAGAGCAGTCCGGGGTGGACCCGGCCGACGCCGAGGTGGCGAGGGCGCTCGCCGACGGCAACGCGGCATACGAGGCGCGTTTCGACCGGGTGTTCCTCATCCGGGCCGCGGGGCGCTCGGCTCCGGAGATCCTCTCCGAGCTCGACCGGCGGCTCGGCAACGACGACGAGACCGAGCGCAAAGAGACCGTGACCCAGCTGCGCGAGATAGCGCTGCTCCGACTTCGACAGGTGGCCTCCTGATGGGAACCCTCAGCACGCACGTCCTCGACACGAGCCTCGGCAAGCCGGCGGCAGGCATCACGGTGGTGCTGGAAACCGTTGACAGGGCTGGGCTTTCGGACGAGGTGATCGGCGACGGCATCACCGATGGCGACGGCCGGGTCGGCAGCATCGGTCCGGAGCGGCTGGAGGCGGGCGACTACCGGCTCCGCTTTGCCTCGGGTGGCTACTTCGCGGGGCGCGGCGTCGAGGCGTTCTACCCGGAGGTGGTGGTGGTGTTCACCATCGCCGACACCGACCAGCACTACCACGTGCCGGTCCTGCTCAACCCGTTCGGCTACTCCACATACCGGGGGTCGTGACCATGACGGCCGTCTCGCGAAGGGTCCTGGACGGTTGCACGGTGGTGACGATGGACCCGTCGCGGGCCGAGCACGCCGTCGGCCACGTGGTCGTCGAGGGTTCACGCATCGTTGCCGTCGGACCGGGCCGCTGGGTCGACGACGGGAGTGCCGCCGATGTGGTCGACGCCACCGGCTGCCTGGCCACGCCCGGCCTCGTCAACACCCACCACCACCTCTACCAGTGGGCCACTCGGGGCCTGGCGGTCGACGCCACGCTGTTCGGCTGGCTGACCGCGCTCTACCCCGTCTGGGGTGGCATCGACGAGGACGTCGTGGGCGCTGCCGCCGCGGCCGGGCTCGGGTGGCTCGCGCGCACGGGCTGCACGACCTCCATGGACCACCACTACGTGTTCCCCCGCTACGGTGGCGACGTCCTGGGTGCCGAGATCGATGCGGCGCGGCGAATCGGCTTGCGGTTCCTCGCGACCCGCGGCTCCATGGACCTAGGCCAGAGTCAGGGTGGGCTGCCGCCCGACCACGTCGTGGAGGACCTCGACACGATCCTCGCCGCGACGGCTGCTGCCGTCGACGCGCACCACGACCCGTCGCCCGACTCGATGCTGCGCATCGGGGTTGCGCCCTGCTCGCCCTTCTCGGTGACTGCTGACCTGCTGCGCGAGTCGGCCTCGCTGGCCCGCGACCGCGGAGTGCGGCTGCACACCCACCTGGCCGAGACGGTCGACGAAGAGCGTTACTGCGCAGAGCATTTCGGGCTGACTCCGTTGGGCTACCTGGAGTCGCTCGGCTGGCTCGGTGACGACGTGTGGCTCGCGCACGGCATCCACTTCGCCGACGACGCGATCGGCGCGCTGGCGGCGTCCGGCACCGGTGTCGCCCACTGCCCCTCGTCCAACGCCCGGCTGGGTGCCGGCATTGCCCGCACCCGTGACCTCCGCGCCGCGGGCGTGCCGGTCGGGCTCGGGGTGGACGGGGCGGCGTCGAACGAGGCGTCCTCGCTCGTCGAGGAGGCGCGGCACGCGCTGCTCTTTGCCCGTGCCCGAGGAGGCCCGGAGGCGCTGGGCGTTCGCGACGCACTGGAGCTCGCCACGATCGGCGGCGCACGGGTGCTCGGCTGGGACGACCAGATCGGCTCCCTGGAGGTCGGCAAGCAGGCCGACATCGCGCTCTGGCGGCTCGACGGCCTGGGCCATGCCGGTGTCGTCGACCCGGTGGCTGCCCTCGTGCTCGGCTCGCAGCCCCCGCTGGAGCTGCTCCTCGTCGGCGGCGATCCCGTCGTGTCGGGCGACCGCCTCGTCACCGCGGACGAGGAATCCCTTGCGGCACAGGCGGTCTCGGCGGGTGAGCGGTTGCTGGCCCGACACCGCGCCTCCGCCGGATATATCTCCGCCACCGGCTGAGACGGCGGCTCCCGCGGTCTTGACGCCTCGGCGGGATGACGCCTACTCTCTCACTAGTTGGAAAAAGACTTCCACAATACGGAAACAAGGAGATTATCGTGACGGACCACGGACTGCGCTACGAGGTGAACTGCTCGATCCTGTTCACCGAGCTGCCGCTCCTCGACCGGCCCGCCGCCGCGAAGGCCGCGGGCTTCGACGCCGTCGAGTTCTGGTGGCCCTGGCCTGACCAGCCGGTGCCCGCGGACCGCGACGTCGACGCCTTCGTCGGTGCCGTCCAGGACGCCGGGGTGCGGTTGGTGGGCCTCAACTTCTTCGCCGGCGACCTGGCAGGTCCCGACTGCGGGGTGCTCTCGATCCCCGATCGCGTGCAGCAGTTCCGCGACAACGTCGATGTCACGGTCGGCATCGGCGAGCGGCTCGAAGTCGCCGCCTTCAACGCCCTCTTCGGCAACCGCGTCGAGGGCGTGTCGGCCCAGGAGCAGGACGAGCTCGGGCGTGAGTCGGTCGCCTTCGCAGCGAAGGCCGCGGACCGCATCGGGGCGACCGTCCTGGTCGAGTCGGTCAGCGGGCCGAAGCCCTACCCGCTGCGCACCGCGGCGGATGCCGTCGCGGTCGTCGACGACGTGCGCGCGACCGGGGCGAGCAATGTCGGCTTCCTGCTCGACCTCTACCACCTGGCTGCCAACGGCGACGACCTCGAGGCCGCCATCGCGGCATACGCCAGTCGCACTGCGCACGTGCAGATCGCGGACGCGCCGGGGCGCGGCGAGCCCGGCTCGGGTGACCTCGACCTGCAGCGCCACCTCGGCGCTCTCGCCGCGAGCGGGTATGCCGGGTGGGTCGGCCTCGAGTACAAGCCCACCACCGCAACCACGCCCGAGAGCTTCGGCTGGCTGCCGCGCGACCGCCGCGGCGCCTGACCCCTGACCCGACCGACAGCCGCTCGACCACCAAGGAGCACGACATGACCACCATTGCCTTCATCGGACTCGGCATCATGGGCAGCCCCATGGCCGTCCACCTGCAGAACGCCGGCCACGACGTCGTCGGCTACAACCTGCACCCCGACAAGACCAAGCCCCTGGTCGACGCGGGCGGCACTGCCGCGACGTCGGTCGCGGACGCGGTCCGTGACGCCCAGGTGGTCGCGGTCATGGTGCCCGACAGCCCCGACGTGCAGGACGTGCTGCTGGGTGAGGACGGTGTCTTCGCCAACGCCAAGGAGGGCACGCTGGTCATCGACTTCTCCAGCATCCGCCCCGATGTGACGGTCGAGCTCGCCAAGGCTGCGCAGGACAAGGGCTTCCGGCTCCTCGACGCCCCGGTCTCCGGTGGCGAGGCCGGCGCCAAGAACGCCGCGCTCTCAATCATGGTCGGCGGCGCGGAGGCTGACTTCGCCGAGGCCAAGCCGCTGCTCGACGCGGTCGGCAAGACCATCGTCCACGTGGGCGGCAATGGCGCGGGGCAGACGGTGAAGGCCGCCAACCAGCTCATCGTGGCCGCCAACATCCAGGCCCTGGCCGAGGCGGTGGTCTTCCTCGAGGCCTACGGCGTCGACCTCGGCCCCGCCCTCGACGTGCTCGGTGGCGGCCTCGCCGGCTCCAAGGTGCTCGACCAGAAGCGCGACAACATGACGAAGAAGTCCTTCGAGCCGGGGTTCCGGATCGACCTGCACCACAAGGACATGGGAATCGTCACGTCGGCGGCACGGGAGGCCGGCGTGGTCGTACCCCTCGGTGCCCTGATTGCCCAGCTGATGGCCTCCGCCCGCGCGAACGGCGACGGCGGCCTCGACCACTCGGGCCTGCTGCGCGGCGTCCAGCGACTCTCCGGTCAGACCCCCTGACCTCCCTCTTCTTCCCTTCCCGCCCTCCCCTTCGAGGTAAACCCGCCGGAGAACACCGGCGCGTTTACATCGAACGGGGGACACAGACCAGGAGCACCACCATGGCACGCATGACAGCGGCCCAAGCGGCCGTCGAGATCCTCAAGAAGGAAGGGGTGACCCACGTCTTCGGCCTGCCCGGAGCGGCGATCAACCCCTTCTACAAGGCGATGAAGACCAACGGCGGCCTGCACCACACCCTGGCCCGCCATGTCGAGGGCGCCTCGCACATGGCCGAGGGCTACACCCGGGCCAAGGCCGGCAACATCGGCGTCTGCGTCGGCACGAGCGGCCCGGCCGGCACCGACATGATCACCGGGCTCTACTCGGCCAGCGCCGACTCGATCCCGATCCTGTGCATCACCGGCCAGGCGCCGGTCGCCAAGCTGCACAAGGAGGACTTCCAGGCCGTCGACATCGCCTCGATCGCCAAGCCGCTGACCAAGATGGCGGTCACCGTCCTGGAGCCGGCCCAGGTGCCGGGCACCTTCCAGCAGGCCTTCCACCTGATGCGCTCAGGACGACCGGGTCCGGTCCTGATCGACCTGCCGATCGACGTCCAGATGGCCGAGATCGAGTTCGATGTGGAGACCTATGAGCCACTGGCGGCCTACAAGCCGGCCGCGACGCGCCCCCAGGTCGAGAAGGCCCTGGACATGCTGGCCGCCAGCGAGCGACCGCTGATCGTCGCGGGTGGCGGCATCATCAACGCCGACGCGGCCGACCTGCTGGTCGAGCTCGCCGAGCTGACCGGTATCCCGGTCATCCCGACGCTGATGGGCTGGGGCACCATCCCCGACGACCACGAGCTGAACGCCGGGATGGTCGGCCTCCAGACCAGCCACCGCTACGGCAACGCCACCATGCTCGAGTCGGACTTCGTCCTGGGCATCGGCAACCGCTGGGCCAACCGCCACACCGGTGACGTCGAGACCTACACCAAGGGGCGGAAGTTCGTGCACGTCGACATCGAGCCGACCCAGATCGGGCGCGTCTTCGCCCCGGACTACGGCATCGTCTCCGACGCCAAGGCGGCCCTGCAGCTGTTCGTCGAGGTGGCCCGCGAGCGTCGCGAGGCCGGGCGTCTCGCCGACCGCTCCGTGTGGGCTCAGTCCTGTCGCGACCGCAAGTCGACCATGTGGCGCAAGACCAACTTCGACGTCACCCCGGTCAAGCCGCAGCGCGTCTACCAGGAGATGAACCGCGCCTTCGGCAAGGACGTCCGCTACGTCTCGACCATCGGCCTGTCCCAGATCCAGGCCGCCCAGCTGCTGCACGTCTACAAGGACCGGCACTGGGTCAACGCGGGGCAGGCGGGACCTCTCGGCTGGACCGTCCCGGCGGCACTCGGTGTCGCCACCGCGGTTCCCGACGAGACCGTGGTCGCCCTGTCCGGTGACTACGACTTCCAGTTCATGATCGAGGAGCTGGCGGTCGGGGCGCAGTTCAACATCCCCTACATCCACGTCCTGGTGAACAACGCCTACCTCGGCCTGATCCGGCAGTCGCAGCGCGGGTTCGACATGGACTACTGCGTCCAGCTGTCCTTCGACAACATCAACAGCCCCGAGGTCGGCAGCTACGGTGTCGACCACGTCAAGGTCGTCGAAGGGCTGGGCTGCAAGGCGATTCGCGTCTTCGACCCCGAGGAGATCCACCCTGCCCTGGAGAAGGCCAAGGCAATGGCGCAGGAGTACCGCGTGCCGGTCGTCGTCGAGGTCATCCTCGAGCGCGTCACCAACGTCTCGATGGGCCTGTCCATCGACAGCGTGACAGAGTTCGAGGAGCTGGCCGCCGGCGGCGCCGACGCCCCGACAGCGCTCTTCGCCAACCTGGACTAGGGCTGTCGATGCCTCGCGTCCTGCTCGCCCCCGACAAGTTCAAGGGCACCCTGACGGCCGCTGAGGTCGCCGCGTACCTCTCGAACGGACTGCGCTCTGTCCTGCCCGACGTCGAGGTGGTCGTCGTCCCCGTCGCCGACGGAGGCGACGGCACCCTCGCCGCTGCGGTGGCGGCCGGGTTCAGGCGGGTGCCCGTGCTGGCCACCGGCCCGACGGGTATGCCGTGCGAGTCGGCCTACGGGGTCCGCGGCACCGAGGCGGTGGTCGAGCTGGCCGAGGTCTCCGGGCTGGCACAGCTGCCCGATCGGCGCGCGGCCCCGCTCTCGGCCACCAGCCGGGGGACCGGCGAGCTGATCGCGGCCGCCCTCGACTGGGGCGCCCGGCGCATCGTCGTGGCCATGGGGGGAAGTGCCTGCACCGACGGCGGGGCCGGGCTGCTCCAGGCGCTCGGTGCCACCATCCAGACCGCCACCGGCGCCGAGGTGGGCCCCGGTGGGGCCGGGCTGCTCGACGCGAGCCGGCTCGACCTGAGCCGGTTGCACCCCGGCCTGGCTGGGGCCGAGCTGGTCGTGGCCTGCGACGTCGATAACCCGCTCACGGGAAGCCGTGGGGCGGCCGCCGTCTACGGCCCGCAGAAGGGTGCGGGTCCTGAGGACGTCGAGCTGCTGGACTCCGCCCTGACCCGTTGGGCCGACCTCGTGGCCCGCGCCACCGGTGCCGACCGACGGAACGAACCGGGTGCCGGAGCCGCAGGCGGGGTCGGCTTCGGGCTGATGGCCGTCCTCGACGCCACCACCCGACCAGGGGCCGAGCTCGTGTTCGAGCTGACCGGCCTGCCGGACGCGGTCGCAGGCGCGGACCTCGTCGTGACCGGCGAGGGCTCGCTCGATGCCCAGACCCTGCACGGCAAGGCGCCGGCTGCCGTGGCCGCGCTGGCCCGCGACAAGGGAGTGCCTGCCGTGGCAGTGGCTGGTCAGGTCACGCTCACTCCTGCCGAGCTGGGAGCGGCAGGGCTGCACACG
Source organism: Pedococcus sp. P1_H8 (assembly GCF_056405175.1). Lineage (NCBI taxonomy): Bacteria > Bacillati > Actinomycetota > Actinomycetes > Micrococcales > Intrasporangiaceae > Pedococcus > Pedococcus sp. P1_H8. The sequence goes on along the minus strand of NZ_JBFUCP010000011.1, from coordinate 40,162 downwards.
GCATACGCGTTGGTCGACGAGGGCACGCGGCAGGAGGCGCTGGACGCGCCAGGGCCGCTGCTCGAACGGATCGGTGCGCGCATCGCGCGCGAGCACCTCGGAGGTGGGCGATGAGGTTTGCCAGGGTCGGCCCCGCCGGAGCAGAGCGCCCCGTGGTCGTCGCCGACGACGGCTCGCTCCTCGACCTGTCGACGGTGACGCGCGACATCGACGCCACCTTCCTGGGTCGGTTGGACGCGGTCGAAACCATTGCGCTGCAACGCGTTCCGGATGACGAGGGGCTGCGCTTCGGGCCGCCGTTCGCGCGGCCCGGCAAGGTGGTCGGCATCGGGCTCAACTACCGCGACCATGCCGCCGAGGCCAGAGTGCCTTTGCCCACAGAGCCGGTCGTGTTCCTCAAGGCGCCGACCTCGGTGTGTGGGCCCACCGACAACATCACGATGCTGCCGCAGTCGGTCACCACTGACTACGAGGTGGAGCTCGGGGTCGTCCTCGGGGCGTCGCTCAAGGACGAGCGCGACCACGCCCGAGCGCTCGAGGCCGTCGCCGGCTACGTGCTGGCGCACGACGTGTCCGACCGTGCGCTCCAGCTCGAGCGCGGCGGCACCTGGACCAAGGGCAAGTCGGCCGACACCTTCTGTCCGGTCGGCCCGTGGCTGGTCACGCCAGACGAGCTGGGCGACCCCGGCGACGTCAGGTTGCGACTGTCGGTCAACGACACCCTTCGCCAGGACGGCTCGACCGGCGACATGCTCTTCTCCGTGGCCGAGCTGCTCTGCTACGTCAGCGGTCTCATGACGCTCGAGCCGGGCGACCTCGTCATCACGGGCACACCGGCTGGAGTGGCCATGGGCCAAGCGGAACCCCGTCCCTACCTGCGCCACGGCGACGTCGTGTCCGTGGACGGCGGGGTGCTCGGCAGCCACCGCAGTCGCGTCGTGGACCATGCTCGTTCCGTCACACCTGCAGCGGCGGGCTGAGGCAGGGATTACGGTCATGGCAGGTGCGGTGCAGAGCTCCGGGAAGAGGTCGGGCGTGACAGCAGAGGTGGTCCTTCGGGCCAGGCGTGCGGTGGTCGACGGCGCCGAGGTCGCGGTGGCGCTCTCGATCGCGGACGGACGGGTCGTCGCGATCGACCCTTACGACACCGACGTGCCCGGCGCCCGCATCATCGAGCTGACCGACGACGAGGTGCTGCTTCCCGGTCTCGTGGACGCCCACGTCCACGTCAACGAGCCGGGCCGCACCGACTGGGAGGGATTTGCCAGCGCCACCCGCGCGGCGGCTGCCGGTGGTGTCACGACGATCATCGACATGCCCCTCAACTCCATCCCGCCGACCGTTTCCGTTGCGGCCCTTGAGGTCAAGCAGGCTGTCGCCCGCGACCAGGCCTACGTGGACGTCGGCTTCTGGGGCGGCGCCATCCCGGGCAACCTGCCCGACCTTCGCCCCTTGCACGACGCGGGCGTGTTCGGGTTCAAGTGCTTCCTGCTGCACTCCGGCGTCGACGAGTTCCCCCACCTGTCCGCTGCCGAGCTCCGGGAGGCCTTGGCGGAGACGGCGACCTTCGACGGGCTCGTCATCGTGCACGCCGAGGACGAGCAGACCATCGAGTCGTCCCCCCAGGCGCACGGGCGGGGGTATGCCGGGTTCCTGGGTTCGCGTCCCAAGGAGGCCGAGGAGCGGGCCATCGCCGAGGTCATCGACGCGACCCGCGAGACCGGCGGCCGGGCGCACATCCTGCACCTGTCCGACGCTGACGCGATCCCGTTGATCGCCAAGGCGCAGGCCGAGGGTCTGCGGCTGTCGGTGGAGACCTGCCCGCACTACCTCACCCTCGATGCCGAGGAGATCCCTGACGGCGCAACGCAGTTCAAGTGCTGCCCGCCGATCCGCGAGCACCACAACCGCGACCGGCTCTGGGCCGGGCTCGAGGACGGCGTGATCCGCACCGTGGTGTCGGACCACTCGCCGTGCACCGAGGACCTCAAGCGGTTCGACTCCGGCGACTTCGGCGAGGCCTGGGGCGGGATCGCCGGTCTCCAGCTCGGCCTGCCCGCGGTCTGGACCGAGGCGCGCGAGCGCGGGCACACCCTCGCCGACGTGGTGCGCTGGATGGGGGAGGGGCCGGCCGACCAGGTGGGCCTCACCGACCGCGGGCGGATCGCCGTCGGCGCCACGGCTGACCTCGTCGTCTTCGCGCCCGACGAGTCGTTCACCGTCGACGTCGCCTCCCTGCGACACAAGAACCCCGTGTCGGCGTATGCCGGCCGCACGCTCACCGGGGCGGTGCGCCAGACCTGGCTGCACGGCATACCGGTCGACATCGAGGCCGACCCCCGCGGTCGGCTCCTGACGAGAGGACAGCGATGACCACGCCCCGCTACCCGACCACCCCTTACTACGTCCCTGCCGGGGGGCTGCCGCCGCAGACCCAGCTGACCACGGACCGCGCGGTGTTCACCGAGGCGTACGCCGTCCTGCCGCGGGGGACGATGACCGACATCGTCACGAGCAACCTGCCGTTCTGGGACGCGACTCGGCTCTGGGTCATCGCGCGGCCCCTGTCCGGGTTCGCGGAGACGTTCTCGCAGTACATCGTCGAGGTCTCCCCGGGTGGCGGCTCCGACCGACCCGAGGCGGATCCCGGGGCCGAGGGGGTCCTCTTCGTCGTCGCAGGCGGGCTGACGCTGACCCTGGTTGATCAGGCATCGGGCGACCAGACGCACGAGCTGGCTACTGGCGGCTACGCGTTCATCCCGCCGGGCCAGGAGTGGACGCTGCGCAACCGCGGCGAGGCGACCGCGACGTTCCACTGGATCCGCAAGGCCTACCAGGTCGTCGAGGGGATCGACGTGCCCGAGGCCTTCGTGACGAACGAGGCGGACGTCGAGGGTGGGGAGATGCCCGGCACCGACGGGGTCTGGACCACCCAGCGGTTCGTCGACCCGACCGACGTGCGGCACGACATGCACGTCAACATCGTCAACTTCGAGCCGGGCGGGTCGATCCCGTTCCCCGAGACCCACGTGATGGAGCACGGCCTCTATGTCCTGGAGGGCAAGGCGGTCTACCTGCTCAACAACGACTGGGTCGAGGTGCAGGAGGGCGACTTCATGTGGCTGCGCGCCTTCTGCCCGCAGGCCTGCTATGCCGGTGGGCCGGGTCGGTTCCGCTACCTGCTCTACAAGGACGTCAACCGGCACGCCGTCCTGAGCCGCCAGCTCGTCTAGTGGGCATGATGGTCCTGTGACGGGTGGAGGTGGAGCGTGGCGCAGCCGCGGCGGCAGTCGGGCATCGTCAGCCTGCTGACGCGTGAGGACGCCTACGTCTCCGGGCCGCAGGTGCTCTCCGAGCTGCGTCGGGTGATCGCCTCCGGCGCCGTGCCGCCCGGCAGCCCGATCCCGCTCGACGACGTGGCGGCCTTCTTCGGCGTGAGCCTGATCCCCGTGCGCGAGGCGCTCAAGACGTTGCTCGGTGAAGGGCTGCTCGAGCACCAGCCACGGCTGGGCTACACGGTCACGGCCCTCTCGCAGGCCGAGCTCGACGAGCTCTACGTCGTGCGCGGCGCCCTGGAGGCGGCCGCCCTCGAGGAGGCGGTGCGCCAGTCCCGGCGGGCCGACCACGAGCGCGCCACGGCCATCCACGAGTCGCTCGAGCAGGCGGTGGCCTCCGACGACGCGGCCGCCTTCCAGCGGGCCAGTCGAGAGTTCCACGAGGCGCTGCTGGCCCCGTGTCGCATGCCACGGCTGCTGCACATGCTCGACATCGCCTGGAACCTCACCGAGCCGGTGCAGACCATGATGCGCACCACCGAGGAGGACCGGGCCGGCATGCGCGAGGACCACCGGCTGATGCTCGACGCCTTCGTGGCCCGCGACGCCGAGGCCCTCAAGGCCGTCGCCGAGGCGCACCACGACCGGCTGACCGCCTGCATCGCCCGCATCGGCGAGTGAGCGGCGGTCGGCCGTGGGCGCTCGCCGACGTCGCCGAGACCCGGCTGGATATACCCAGATATACGGTTCAAAGCCTTCTGTCCCAACGGATCCGCTCCTAGCGTTCTCGGCAAGCATCCGCGGTCACGCGGTGGACAAAGGAGTCCGGATGAGCACCACCGAAAAGCCCTTCGAGACCGAGGAAGCGGCCGCTGCGGCCGGGTTCGCGACCCACCACGGGGAGCACGACCACGGCGCCGGCGCCGGTCTGATCAAACCGTCGTACGACGAGCGCCTGACCAACGAGGACCTCGCGCCGCTCAAGGAGCAGACCTGGTCCTGGTACAACATCTTCGCGTTCTGGATGTCCGACGTGCACAGCGTCGGCGGCTACATCACGGCCGGCAGCCTCTTCGCGCTCGGCCTGACGAGCTGGCAGGTGTTCGTCTGCCTCATCGTCGGCATCACCATCGTGCTGTTCTTCTGCAACCTGGTCGCCAAGCCGAGCCAGCGCACGGGTGTCCCGTACCCGGTGATCTGCCGGTCGGTGTTCGGGGTGCTCGGCGCCAACATCCCCGCGATCATCCGTGGGCTGATCGCGGTGGCCTGGTACGGCATCCAGACCTATCTCGCGTCGGCCTCGCTCGACATCCTGCTGGTCCGCATGTGGCCAGGGCTCGAGCCGTACGCCGACGTGAGCCAGCACGGCTTCCTCGGCCTCTCGACGCTCGGCTACGCGACCTTCGCGCTGCTGTGGGTGGCGCAGGCAGCGGTCTTCTGGACCGGAATGAACACGATCCGCAAGTTCATCGACTTCGCGGGACCGGCCGTCTACGTCGTCATGATCGCGCTGTGCGTCTACCTGCTGTCGAAGGCGGGCTGGAGCGTCAACCTCAACCTCTCCGACCACGAGCTGTCCGGTGGCAAGGTCTTCACGACGATGCTCGCCGCCACGGCCCTCGTCGTGTCGTACTTCTCGGGGCCGATGCTCAACTTCGGTGACTTCTCCCGCTACGGCCGCACCTTCGAGGCCGTGAAGAAGGGCAACTTCTGGGGCCTGCCGGTCAACTTCGTCTTCTTCTCGCTGCTGACCGTCCTCACGGCCGCGGCCACCCTGCCGGTCTACGGCAAGCTGATCACCGACCCGGTGTCGACCGTCGGCCACATCGACAACACCTTCGCCCTCGTCCTCGCCGCGCTGACCTTCACCACGGCCACGATCGGGATCAACATCGTCGCCAACTTCGTCTCGCCGGCGTTCGACTTCTCCAACGTCAGCCCACAGAAGATCAGCTGGCGGATGGGCGGCATGATCGCCGCGGTCGGCTCCGTGCTGCTCACGCCGTGGAACCTCTACAACAGCCCCGAGACGATCCACTACACGCTCGACACCCTGGGCGCGTTCATCGGCCCGTTGTTCGGGGTGCTCATCGCGCACTACTACGTCGTGCACAAGCAGCGGGTCTGCGTCGACGACCTGTTCACGCTCGACGAGTCCGGCGCCTACCACTACAAGCGTGGCTACAACCCACCCGCGATCTGGGCCACCGCGATCGCTGCCGCCGGCGCCCTTGCGGCAGTCTTCGTCCCCGGCATCAACCGGTTCGACGACTACTCCTGGTTCATCGGCTGCGGACTCGGCTTCGCGGCATACGCGCTCCTCGCTCCGCGGATGGGTGTCAGCGACAGCCCGCTCGACGCGAAGACGTGCGTGAAGTGACCGTGCACCTCACCGTCGTCAACCCGAACACGACGGCGTCGATGACGGCGCTGATCGAGGCGGAGGCGAGGCGGGTGGCCGGGCCCGACACGGTCGTCACGGCACGCACCCCGTCGATGGGGCCGGCCTCGATCGAGAGCCACTACGACGAGGCGCTCGCGGTGCCGGGCCTGCTCGAGATCATCCGCGAGGACCAGCAGGCCGACGCGTTCGTCCTGGCCTGCTTCGGGGACCCCGGCCTGGATGCCGCCCGGGAGGCGGCGTCCAGGCCGGTGATCGGCATCGCCGAGGCCGCGATGAAGACCGCCTCGCTGCTGGGGCGCAGCTTCTCGGTCGTCACCACCATGAGCCGGACGGTGGGCCGTGCCTGGGACCTCACCCGCACCTACGGCCTGGAGCGCCAGTGCGCCGGCGTGCACGCGTGCGACATCCCCGTCCTCGAGCTGGAGGAGGACCGCGACCGCACGTATGCCGTGATCCTCGCCTTCGCGAAGAACGCCCTGGCCGCGGACGGCTCCGACGCGATCGTGCTCGGGTGCGCCGGGATGGCCGGCCTTCCCGAACTGCTCACCGAGCAGCTCGGGGTGCCGGTCGTCGACGGTGTCGCCGCGGGGACGTTGCTCGCCGAGAGCGTGGTGCGGCTCGGGCTGCGTCCCTCGACGCACGGCGAGCTCGCTCCGCCGCCGCCGAAGGCCTATACCGGGGCGCTGCAGGGCTTCGGCCGTCGCTGAGCCTGCGGTCCGCCCCTCTCGCCCTCCGTCCTGCAACCTGGGCGCCCCCTGGGGTGCTCAGGTTGCAGGGAGGTGAGCACAAAAGTTTCCACATCGCGAAATCCATCTCCCGAAACCCTTGATTCAACAGTTTGTTGAGAAGTATCGTGCTCAGCACCACGACAGGGCCGTCGTTCGGCATGGATAACCGGCGGCCCACTCCTGTCAGCAACCATGCCCGGGCAACGCTGCCTGGTGGATGATGGAAGCCCCACCCCGGGGCGACGGGAGTTGCGCGATGGCTTCAACCACCGGCCACGAGATCACGGTCAACGGCACACCCTGTGCGCTCGACGGCACCGACCCGAGCACCACGGCCCTCGACTGGCTCAGGGCCCAGGGACTGACCGGCGCCAAGGAGGGCTGCGCCGAGGGGGAGTGCGGCGCGTGCTCGATCATGGTGGCCCGCCCGACGGAGCGGTCCGGGACCCAGTGGACCGCCATCAACGCGTGTCTCGTGCCGGCCGCGGCGCTCGACGGCCAGGAGGTCGTCACCTCTGAGGGGCTCGGCCGCCCCGACGCCCTCCACCCGGTGCAGCGTGAGATGGCGGTCCGTGGCGGGTCGCAGTGCGGCTACTGCACGCCCGGCTTCATCTGCAGCATGGCGGCCGAGTACTACCGGGAGGGCCGGTGTGCCAGTGCTGCCGCGACTCCGGACCCGTCGCAGAACGGCCATGAGGCCGCCGTCTCCGCAATGCCCGCGACCGGTCCCACCGCCAACGACCCGGGGACCGCGCCCGACCACGAACACGGGCCCAATGGCTTCGACCTGCACGCCCTATCGGGCAACCTGTGCCGCTGCACCGGCTACCGCCCCATCCGCGACGCCGCCTACGCGCTCGGCGAGCCTGCTGCCAATGACCCGTATGCCGTGCGGCTGGGTGCCGCTCCGCCGGTCGCCGCCGCAACGCGGCTGGTCGGTGGGACGGGGACCTTCGCCCGGCCGGGTGACCTTGCCGAGGCACTGGGGCTGCTGGGCGAGCACCCGGATGCGGTGCTCGTGGCCGGGTCGACCGACTGGGGTGTCGAGGTCAACATTCGCGGCGCACGAACGCCTTTCGCGATCGGCATCGACCGGCTGCCCGAGCTGCGCACCCTCGAGATCGGCGAGGACTCGGTGGAGATCGGGGCCGCCCTGAGTCTGAGCGAGGTCGAGCGCGGGCTCGGCGGCCGGATCCCGTTGCTGCACCAGATGTTTCCGCAGTTCGCCTCCCGGCTGATCCGCAACGGCGCCACCATCGGCGGCAACCTCGGCACCGGGTCGCCCATCGGCGACACCCCGCCGGCCCTGCTGGCGCTCGAGGCCGTGGTCGTCCTGGCCGCGCCGGACGGCGAGCGCGAGGTGCCCCTGGCCGACTACTTCACCGGCTACCGGCAGACGCTCAAGCAGCCGGGCGAGCTGATCCGCGCGGTCCGTATCCCGTTGCCGCTCAGCGAGGTCACGGCCTTCCACAAGATCGCCAAGCGGCGGTTCGACGACATCTCCAGCGTCGCAGTCGGCTTCGCGCTGGACCTCCGCGACGGCGTCGTCGCCAAGGCCCGGATCGGCCTCGGTGGCGTCGCCGCCACCCCGATCCGCGCGCTGGCCACGGAGGCTGCGCTCGAGGGCCGGGCGTGGAGCGCGGACGTGGTCCGTGAGGCGGCTGCGGTGATGCGCGCAGAAGGCACGCCGATGGACGACCACCGTGCCAGCGCGGCATACCGCACGGCGACGCTCGGCACCGCGCTCCTCAAGCTGCACGCCGAGACCGCGACCCAACAGGAGGTCGGAGCATGAGCGCCTTGTCCCAACGTCCAACCAATCCCATTGTCGGGCAAGAGATCCCGCACGAGGCGGCCTCGCTGCACGTCACTGGTGAGGCGCTCTACACCGACGACCTCGCCGTCCGCACGCACGGCATCCTGCACGCCCACCCGGTGCAGGCGCCGCACGCCCACGCCCGCGTCACCCGCCTCGACACGGCACCGGCGCTGGAGGTCCCGGGCGTCGTGCGCGTCCTCACCGCCGATGACGTGCCAGGAGTCAACGATGCGGGGGTCAAGCACGACGAGCCGCTGTTCCCGTCGGAGGTCATGTTCTTCGGTCACGCGGTGTGCTGGGTGCTCGGCGAGACCCTGGAGGCCGCCCGACTGGGGTCGCTCGCCGTCGAGGTCGACTACGAGCCGCTGCCGTCGCTGGTGACCGTCCACGAGGCGATCGAGGCCGGGAGCTTCCAGGGCGGGCAGCCGCACATGGAGCGCGGCGACATCGAGGCCGGGTTCGCCGGAGCCGCACACGTCTACAGCGGCGAGTTCGAGTTCGCGGGGCAGGAGCACTTCTACCTCGAGACGCACTGCTCGATCGCGCTCGTCGACGAGAACGGCCAGATCTTCGTCCAGTGCTCGACACAACACCCGACCGAGACCCAGGACATCGTCGCCCACGTGCTCGGCCTGCCGAGCCATTCCGTCACCGTCCAGTGCCTGCGCATGGGCGGCGGCTTCGGTGGCAAGGAGATGCAACCGCACGGGTATGCCGCGATCGCCGCCCTCGGGTCGACCCTCACCGGCCGGCCGGTGCGGCTGCGCCTCACCCGCACCCAGGACATGACCATGTCCGGGAAGCGGCACGGGTTCCACGCCCAGTGGCGGGTCGCCTTCGACGACACCGGTCGGCTGCAGGCGCTCGACGCCACGCTCACCTCCGACGGTGGCTGGAGCCTCGACCTCTCGGAGCCGGTGCTGGCCCGGGCCCTGTGCCACATCGACAACGCCTACTGGATCCCCAACGTGCGGGTGAACGGCCGGATCGCCAAGACCCACAAGACGTCGCAGACCGCCTTCCGCGGGTTCGGCGGGCCGCAGGGCATGCTCGTCATCGAGGACATCCTCGGCCGGTGCGCGCCCCAGCTGGGCATCGACCCGATCGAGCTGCGGGCACGCAACTTCTACGTCGACGGGCAGTCCACCCCCTACGGTCAGCCGGTCCGCCACCCCGAGCGGGTTGCGACCTGCTGGGACCAGGTGCTCACGTCGGGTGACGTCGCGGCGCGCAAGGCCGACATCGCGGCATACAACGCCTCGCACGAGCACTCGAAGCGCGCCCTGGCGATGACGCCGGTGAAGTTCGGCATCTCGTTCAACTTCACGTCGTTCAACCAGGCGGGTGCCCTCGTCCACGTCTACAAGGACGGATCGGTGCTCATCACCCACGGTGGCACCGAGATGGGCCAGGGCCTGCACACCAAGATGCTGCAGGTCGCCGCCACCTCCCTGGGCGTCCCGCTGTCGACAGTCCGCCTCGCGCCGACGCGCACCGACAAGGTGCCCAACACCTCGGCCACGGCGGCCAGCTCCGGAGCCGACCTCAACGGCGGCGCGGTCAAGGACGCCTGCGAGCAGATCATCGATCGCCTGCGGGACGTGGCTGCGGGGCGCCTCGGCGTGCACCCGGCTGATGTGCTGTTCAGCGACGGGGTGGTGGGCAAGGTCGGTGGTGGTGACACCGTGCCGTGGGCCGATCTCGTCAACCAGGCCTACTTCCAACGGATCCAGCTCTGGGCGGCCGGCTTCTACCGCACGGAGGGACTGCACTGGGACTCGTCGGCCATGCACGGGTCGCCGTTCAAGTACTTCTCCTACGGAGTGGCGGCCAGCGAGGTCGAGGTCGACGAGTTCACCGGCGCCTACCGGCTGCGGCGCGTCGACATCGTGCACGACGTGGGCGACTCGCTCTCGCCGTTGGTCGACATCGGTCAGGTCGAGGGTGCGTTCGTCCAGGGTGCCGGCTGGCTGACGCTGGAGGACCTGCGCTGGGACGAGTCGGATCGGCCGACTCGCGGCCGGCTGGCCACCCAGGCGGCGAGCACCTACAAGCTGCCGAGCTTCTCCGAGATGCCGGAGGTCTTCAACGTGGCGCTGCTCGAACGCGCCCACGAAGACGGGGCCGTCTACGGTTCCAAGGCCGTGGGTGAGCCGCCACTGATGCTCGCGTTCTCGGTGCGCGAGGCACTGCGTGAGGCGGCAGCTGCGTTCGGTCCCGTCGGGACCTCGGTCGACCTCGCCTCGCCGGCGACCCCGGAGGCGGTCTTCTGGGCCGTCCAGGAGGCGAGGGGTGGGGCGGAGCCGCCGCACATGACCGCCATGGTCGAGGGGGCGCCGGGCGTGGTGCCCGACCAGCCCGATGCCGACGCCGCACCCCTGCGGCCGCGCTCCGAGCGAGCCACTGCGCCGGCCAGGGCGGGGACGTGACCGTGGAGTGGCTCTCCGCCGTCGAGCGGCTCCGTCGGGAGCGCCGCCCCGGCATCCTCGTCACGCTGACCTCGGTGCGCGGACACTCGCCGCGTGAGGCCGGGGCCAAGATGGTCGTCGGCGTTGGTGCGACCTGGGGCAGCATCGGTGGCGGCAACCTCGAGGCCACGGCTGTGGCCCGCGCTCGCACGATGATCACCGAGGAGGCGGTCGCCCCGGAGCAGATCTCGTTGTCCCTCAACGACAAGGCGCCTGCCCAGCACGGCCAGCAGTGCTGCGGCGGCGAGGTGGAGGTGCTCCTCGAGCCGCTGGCGGTGGTGCCGGCGGTCGCGATCTTCGGGGTCGGCCACGTCGGTCTCGAGCTCGCCCGCATCCTCGCCCGGCACGACCTCGAGCTCCACCTCGTCGACTCCCGCGCCGGCCAGCTCGGTCACGACCGGCTGGGCGTCCTCGACGACGCGACGGCCAGGGTGCACGTCCACCACGCCCCCGTCCCGGAGCTGGTCCTGGGTCAGGTGCCCCACGGCACGCACGTGCTGGTCATGACCCACGACCACGCCGAGGACGCGGCTCTGTGCGACGGTGCCCTTCGTTGCGAGCACCTCGGTTCGATCGGGCTCATCGGCTCGTCGGCGAAGTGGTCCCGCTTCCGGAAACGCCTTGCGGCAGAGGGCCATTCGGACGCCGACCTCGCGCGCATCCAGACTCCGATCGGGTTGGCCGACCTCACCGGCAAGGATCCGGCCACCATCGCGCTGAGCGTCGCGGCGGACCTCGTCCGCGTCTTCGAGTCCGAGACCTCCCGGCCGGTCGTCGCATGACCCTCTTCCGGGCCGCCGTGCTCGACACCCCCGACGACCCGTTCGAGGGTGGGGTGCTGCGCGCGCAGGACGACTGCGGGTTGCTCGTCGAGGGCGGTGTGATCGTCGCTCGCGGTGACTTCGCGACGCTGCGCGCCGAGCACCCCGACGAGGAAGTCCTCGACCTGCGCGAGGGCATGGTTCTCCCAGGGCTCGTCGACACCCACGTCCACTTCCCCCAGGTGCGGGTCATCGGCGGACTCGGTATGCCCCTGCTCGACTGGCTCGACCAGTGCGCCCTGCCCGAGGAGATGCGGCTGGCCGACGTCGACATGGCGCGTGGCGTGGCCAGGGACTTCGTCACGGGGCTCGTCGACGCAGGCACCACCACTGCCCTGGTCTTCGGATCGCACTTCGCATCTGCCGTCGACGTGATGTTCGAGGCAGCCGACCTCTGGGGCCTTCGGGTGACGACCGGCTTGGTCACCTCCGACCGGATCCTGCCCGAGCCGCTGCTCACGACACCCGAGCGGGCCTACCAGGAGTCACGTGACCTCGCCTCCCGCTGGCACGGCAAGGGCCGTCTCCGGTATGCCGTGACGCCTCGCTTCTCGCTGTCGGCCAGCGACGCGATCCTCGAGTCGTGCGCCGCGACGTTCGCCGAGGTCGACGGCTCCTGGTTCACCTCCCACGTCAACGAGAACACCGCCGAGGTGTCGGAGGTCGCCGGACTGTTCGGCGGCGCGGCCTACGTCGACACCTATGACCGCCACGGGCTCGTGACGCCGCGGTCGGTGCTGGCGCACAACGTCCACCCGACCGACCCGGAGCTGGCGACCCTCGCCGCACGGGGTGCCTCGGTCGCGCACTGCCCCACGAGCAACTCGGCCCTCGGCAGTGGGCTCTTCCCGCTGCGTCGCCACGTCGAGGCCGGCGTGCGGGTGGCGATGGGCTCCGATGTCGGTGCCGGCACGGGCTTCTCGATGCTCAAGGAAGGCCTGCAGGCCTACTTCATGCAGCGCCTGCTTGGTGACGAGGGGCTGCCCCTGACGTCGGCCCACCTGCTCTGGCTGTGCACGTCCGCCGGCGCCAGGGCCCTGGGTCTCGGCCACGAGGTGGGGGACCTGTCAGTCGGCAAGCAGTTCGACGCCATCTGGCTGCTGCCTGAGGCGGGGGACCCGCTGGCCGTGGGACTGGGCAACGCCAAGTCGGCCGACGACGCCCTCTCCAAGGTCTTCGCGCTCGGCACGACCTCCGACATCGGCGGCGTCTGGGTCGGTGGCGACCAGATCGCGGCCGGACGCTGGCGGATGCCCCGCCGCACCTGAAGTCGCTTCCGCCCTGATCCCCTCCAGCCCCTCTCTCTGGGCTCGGGGGCGAAAGGGGGGTCAGACGGCGCGCTCGGCCTTCAGGACCTCGGCGTAGGCCGGGAGCGTCAGGAAGTCGGGGAAGTCGGGGTCGAGCGCGCACTCGACGAACAGCGTGCGCGCCGTCTCCAGGGCTCCGCGCGCGGTCTCGTCGTCGCCCACGGCCTCGACCAGGGCGGCATACTCGCTGTCCACCACCTGGTCGACGAGTTCTCGGGTGACGGTCTCGCCCGAGGCGAGGGTGGCTCCGGAGTTGAGCCACTGCCAGATCTGGCTGCGCGAGATCTCGGCGGTCGCGGCGTCCTCCATGAGGTTGTGGATCGCGACCGCGCCGTTGCCGAGCAGCCACGCCTGGAGGTACTGGATGCCGACGGAGACGTTGCCGCGCAAGCCATCCAGCGTCCGGTCGCCGGGGGTCGAGGCGGCGTCCAGCAGGTCGGCACCGTCGACGGAGACGTCGTCGCGCTGCTTGTCGAGCTGGTTGGGGGAGTGGCCGAGGACGCCGGTGAAGATCTCCTTGCAGAGCTCGACCATGCCGGGGTGCGCCACCCACGACCCGTCGAAGCCGGCGCCGACCTCGCGCTCCTTGTCGGCGCGCACCTTGGCGAACGCCGCCTCGTTGACCGACGGGTCCTTGCTCGGGATGAACGCCGCCATGCCGCCGATCGCGAACGCCCCGCGCTTGTGGCAGGTCTGCACGAGCAGGTCGCTGTAGGCCTTCATCATCGGCGCGTTCATCGTCACGGCGTTGCGGTCGGGGAGGGTGAACGACGGCCCGGAGTCCCTGAAGTACTTGATGATCGAGAACAGGTAGTCCCACCGACCGGCATTGAGACCCGCCGCGTGGTCGCGCAGCTCGTAGAGGATCTCGTCCATCTCGAACGCTGCGGGGATCGTCTCGATGAGCACCGTCGCGCGGACCGTGCCGTGCGGGATGCCGAGGGACTCCTGCGCGTAGGTGAACACGTCGTTCCAGAGTCGCGCCTCGAGGTGGGACTCCATCTTCGGCAGGTAGAAGTACGGACCACTCTCGCGCGCGATGAGCTCGGCGGCGTTGTGGAAGAAGTAGAGGCCGAAGTCGACCAACGCACCGACCAGCGGACGACCGTCGAGAGTCAGGTGCTCCTCGTCGAAGTGCCAGCCGCGGGGCCGCGGCACGATGACAGGTATGCCGCCGGGGTCCTTGAGCGCGTAGTGCTTCCCCTGCGGGGTGGTGAGCTCGATGGTTCGACGCACGGCGTCATAGAGGCTGACCTGACCACCGATGACGTTGCTCCAGTGGGGGGTGTTGGCGTCCTCGAGGTCGGCGAGCCACACCTTGGCGCCGGAGTTGAGGGCGTTGATCGCCATCTTGCGCTCGGTAGGGCCGGTGATCTCCACGCGACGGTCGGCGAAGTCAGCCGGCGCCGGGGCCACCGTCCAGTCGCCCTCGCGCACGGCGCGCGTCTCGTCGAGGAAGTCCAGCCGACCGGTCCGCGACACCTCTGCACGGCGGGCGCTGCGAGCGGCGAGCAGCTCGTCACGGCGACCTCCGAACCTCGCCTGCAGCTCCGCGAGGAAGGCCAGGGCGTCGGGGCTCAGGATCTCCGAGCTGCGCTCGACCTCGTGGGGGGCGTCGACGACGACGGTGGGCACGGGGTGCGTCGTGGGCGTGGTGGGCTCGGACATGCGCATCCTCGGGAGAAGTCGGTGGTGTCGCGTGCCGCGGTGGCGGCTCGCAGACTAGGATTGTTCCATGATACGAAATCTTCTTCTCATTCGGGAAGGACTGGGGAGAGATATATGAGCACCGAACCGACCGTCGAGGACGCGGTGACGGCCCCCGCCAAGACCGGGGGTGGCGTCCAGTCGCTCGAGCGCGCCTTCGCCATCCTCGAGACGATGGCCGACGCCGGCGGCGTGATCAGCCTGTCGCAGCTCGCGAACGACGCGCAGCTGCCCCTGCCGACGATCCACCGGCTGGTGCGGACCCTGGTCGACCTCGGCTACGTCCGCCAGGAGGCCTCCCGCCAGTACTCGCTCGGGCCGCGCCTCATCCGACTCGGGGAGACGACGTCCCGGATGGTCAGCCGGTGGGCGCGGCCGCACATGGAGCGGCTGGCCCACGAGCTGGGGGAGTCGGTCAACCTCGCGATGCTGGACGGCGACCAGGTGGTCTACATCGGTCAGGTGATGGCCAGCCGCAACTCGATGCGCATGTTCACCGAGGTGGGCCGCCGGGTGCTGCCGCACTCCACCGGTGTCGGCAAGGCGATCATGGCCGGCATGGATCCCGAAACAGTGCAGGCGATCCTCGGCCGCACGGGCATGCCGGCCCGCACCGAGCACACCATCACCGACCCGGAGGCCTTCGCGGCCGAGCTGGACCGCACCCGCGAGCGCGGCTACGCCCTCGACGAGGGCGAGCAGGAGGTGGGCGTCCGCTGCGTGGCTGTCGCCATCCCCGGCTCACCCCAGCCGCTGGCGCTGTCGGTGTCCGGTCCGCTGCCGCGCATGACCGACGCGTTCGTCGAGAGCGCGGCGACGCCGATGCATGCTGTCGCACACGCGATCTCGGCCGAGATGCGGGGCGCCACCCTCTAGCGCGCCAGCATCAGGCGAACGGTTGCCTTCGATGGGGTGAACACTGGTGCCAGAGGCCGTTTTCGGCGCTTGAGCCCCCGAGGGCCCGGCACGCTGGAGCCATGGCCTACGGCTTCGAGCTCGGACCCATCGCCCTCGCCCACCGCGGAGGCGCCTCCTTGGCGCCGGAGAACACCATGGCCGCCTTCGGACTCGCGTCGGCCCTCGGGGTGCGCTACCTCGAGACCGATGTGCGCCTGACCGCCGACGGTGCGCTGGTCTGCTTCCACGACGCAACCCTCGACCGGGTGACGGACGCGCGAGGGCCGCTCGCGCGGCATACCCTCTCGTCGTTGCGGGGGGTGCGGGTGGCGGGGCGCGAGCCGATCCCGACGCTGGTCGACGCGCTCGAAGCCTTTCCCGACGCGAATTTCACCATTGACCTCAAGGGTCGCGAGGCCATTGGCCCTTTGGGGAAGTTGTTGCAGCACAAGGACTTCCGAGACCGGGTGTGTGTCGCGGGAGCCTGGGACGGCTGGCTCGACGTCGTGCGTGCCGAGGTGCCCGGAGTGCGGACCGCGCTGGGCTGGCGCTCCCTGACCGCCCTGGTCACCACCGCCCGCGCCGGTATGCCGCCCGCTCGCCGGTTCGCGACGGCCGAGTTCGCGCACGTGCCGCTCAAGCTCGGGCGGGTGCCGGTCTTCGTCGAACGGCTCGTGGAGGGCGCACACCGGATCGGCGTGCGGGTGGTCGTGTGGACGGTTGACGACCCGGCGACGATGGGCCGGCTGCTCGACGCCGGGGTCGACGGGATCATCACGGACCGTCCGGACCTGCTGCGCGAGGTGCTGGTGGCTCGGGGCCAGTGGCTGCCCATGGGCGATTTGCGGATGCGGATCGTCCGGAACCCGCAATAGCCTGCGGGACATGGCTATCGCACGCTTCCCCACCATCGTCCTCGACTGCCCTGACGCCCAGGCCCTGGCGACGTTCTACGGCACCATGCTCGACTGGCCCGTCAAGAACGAGGGCGACTGGTTCGAGATCCGCGCCGACTACGGGCAGTGCATCTGCTTCCAGCAGGTCGACGACTACCGGGCCCCCGTCTGGCCCGGCCAGGACGTCCCGCAGCAGATGCATCTCGACGTGGTGGTCGACGACCTCGACAGCGGCGAGGCCGAGGTGGTCGCGCTCGGTGCGACCAAGCACGACCACCAGCCCGGGACGACCTTCCGGGTCTTCCTCGACCCAGCCGGCCACCCGTTCTGCCTCTGCACGAGCTGAGGGGTCCACGCTTCCCTGGCGGGTCCGACGGGTCGCGCTCCCGAGCGCCTCGACGCGTCGTCGCCTACACGCCTCCGAAGGCGCCGTTCATTCCTGGTGCGGTGCCGTCCCGGTTGGCCTTTGCCGCATGCCAGCTCTCGCCGTACTCGCTGTCGTCGTGCTCCGGCGGAGGTTCGGGGTCGACGCCGTCCCACGACGCGTAGCCGCTGAACAGCCCGAAGGCTGGCTCGCTGTTGATCAGGGCGTGGGCCAGCGCGACCAGGGCCGGTTCGGGCAGCGACCGGGTCAGCACTCCCGGGCTCCGGCGTTCGCCCAGGGTCATGAGGTGTGCCAGCGGCGCGACGTCGTGCGGGTGCAGGTGGGCACCCGCCACGAGTTCGGCCTGGACCGTGCGCAGAACCGTCTCCCGGTGGAGCGGCTCGATGGCCGACAGCGCCTCGACGTGGGCAGCCTCGAGCGCGTCGAGGGGCGCGGTTCGGAGCAGGTAGCGGTACTGGCGGACCGTCTGGTCCTCCGGCCCTTCATGGAATGGCACCTGGCTGCGTCGGCGCACGGGCTTCAGCCCCATGGGCCTCAGGATAGGACTCCGCGGCGGGCCTCGAAAGGCGGAAACAAGGCCTCAGGTATGCCGCGGGCGTGCGTCCGCGGCGTACCTGAGGGTGCGCTGGTGGGCAAGGGTCCGGCGCTGGGGTGCTCTGACCGGGTCAGTCCTCCTTGCCGGCGCTCATGCCTTCCTTGATCAGGCCCATGACCGACGAGTCGGCCAGGGTCGTGACGTCGCCGACCTCGCGGTTCTCGGCGACGTCACGCAGCAGTCGGCGCATGATCTTGCCGGAGCGGGTCTTGGGCAGCTCGGACACGACCATGATCGAGCGGGGCTTGGCGATCGGGCCGATCTCCTTGGCCACGTGGTTGCGCAGCTCCTGCACGGTCTCGTCGCCGTGGTCCTCGGAGCCGCCGCGCAGGATGACGAACGCCACCACGGCCTGACCGGTCGTGTCGTCCGTCGCGCCCACGACGGCGGCCTCGGCCACCGACGGGTGCGACACCAGGGCCGACTCGATCTCGGCCGTCGACAGTCGATGGCCCGACACGTTCATGACGTCGTCGACGCGACCGAGCAGCCAGATGTTGCCGTTCGCGTCGTACTTGGCACCGTCGCCGGCGAAGTAGTACTTGGGACCGAACCGCGACCAGTAGGTCTCCTTGTAGCGCTCCTCGTCGCCCCAGATGCCGCGGAGCATGCCCGGCCACGGCTTCGTGAGGACGAGGTAGCCGACGGCCTCGGGGTCGTGCAGGGGCTGGCCCTCGTCGTCGAGGATCTCGGCACTGATGCCGGGGATCGGTCGCTGGGCCGAACCGGGCTCGAGATCGGTGACTCCCGGCAGCGGGCTGATCATGATGCCGCCGGTCTCGGTCTGCCACCAGGTGTCGACGATCGGGCAGTGGCCGCCGCCGATGTTCTTGCGGTACCAGAGCCAGGCCTCGGGATTGATCGGCTCACCGACCGAGCCGAGCAGCCGCAGCGACGACAGGTCGAACTTCGCGGGGATGTCGTCGCCCCACTTCATGAACGTCCGGATCGCGGTGGGCGCGGTGTAGAGGATCGTCACGCCGTACTTCTGCACGATCTCCCACCAGCGGCCCTGGTGCGGGGTGTCGGGAGTGCCCTCGTAGATCACCTGGGTCGCGCCGTTGGCCAGTGGTCCGTAGACGATGTAGGAGTGGCCGGTCACCCAGCCGATGTCGGCGGTGCACCAGTAGACATCGCTCTCGGGGTGCACGTCGTGGACGACCGAGTTGGTGTATGCCGCCTGCGTCAGGTAGCCGCCGGTCGTGTGGAAGATGCCCTTCGGCTTCCCCGTGGTGCCGGACGTGTAGAGGATGAAGAGCGGGTGCTCGCTGTCGTGGGCGACCGCCTCGTGCTGGTCGCTCGCCGAGTCGACGACGTCGTGCCACCAGACGTCCCGGTCCTCGTTCCACTCGACCTCGTCCTTGGTGCGCCGCACGACCAGGACCTTCTCGACGGTCGTCTCGCCCTCGACGGCTGCGTCGACGGCGGGCTTCAGGGGGGCGGACTTGCCCCGGCGGAACTGGCCGTCGGCGGTGATGACCAGCTTGGCCTCTGCATCGGCGATGCGGGTGCGCAGCGCGTCGGCCGAGAACCCGCCGAAGACGACTGAGTGCGGGGCGCCGATGCGCGCACAGGCGAGCATTGCGGCCACCGCCTCGGGGATCATCGGCAGGTAGATCGCCACCCGGTCGCCCTTCGAAACCCCAAGAGACTCAAGGGCATTGGCGGCCTTGGCCACGTCACTCTGCAACTCGGCATACGTGATGGTGCGGGTGTCGCCGCCCTCGCCCTCGAAGTGGATGGCGACGCGGTCGCCGTTGCCGGCCTCGACGTGCCGGTCGACGCAGTTGTAGGCCGCGTTGACCTCACCCCCGACGTACCACTTGGCGAACGGCGCACCGCTCCAGTCGAGCGTCTGGTCGAAGTCCTTGGCCCACGTGAGCCGCTGCCGGGCCTGGTCGGCCCAGAAGCCCTCGAAGTCCGCGGCCGCCGCGTCGTAGAGGTCCGCCTGACCGTTGGCCTGGGCGGCGAACTCGGGGGTGGGAGACAGATCCCGACCCTCGGTCTGGCTCGTGGACAAGGTGTCGGACACGGTGGTTCCTCCTGGCGGCGTTGGCAGGCGACGTCGGCGGCAGGGCCCACGTCGCGGTCGCGGTGACACCCCAAGCCAACCCGTATCCGGGCCGCGCATCAAGGGGAGTGGTCGCGATGATCGGTCGACGGACGTTGCGAGCGTCAAACGGCTAGCCTCTGGTGGCGTGAGCACCACGAGGAACCCCACCACGGACGCTGCTTCCGACTCCCCGGCGCCCAGCCCCCTCGAGCGAGGCAAGGCAGTGGCGCGTCGCGTCTGGCCAGAGGTGGCCATGCTGCTCGCAGCGCTCCTGTGGTGGCCCGTCGGGTTCTGGGGCGTGACGTCGTGGTTCCACCTGCCGCTCGAGGCGCTCGAGGGCGACGTCCTCCTGCTCGGGGCGACTGCGGCAGCGGCGTCCGTCTCGCTCCTCGTGCACTCGGCCTGGCCCCGCTTCGTCATCGTGCTCGTCTTGAGCGGTCTCGGGTGGCTGCTGTCGGCGCCCGCCGTCGACAGCTACCCCGACGAGAGGGAGGTGCTGGCGCTCCTGCTGGCAGTGGCTGCGTTCGTCGGCATCGTGCTCGGGGTGCGCGGCCACAAGGGTCCGCTCGGTGCGGCGACGGTTCTCGCCGTCGTGGCGGGGTTGTCACCGGCCACCTGGCCACACGGACTCCTGCTGGCTGTGGCCCTCGCCCTGCCCTTCGCGGTGGCCACCGTGCAGCGCGTCGCGCCGACCCTGCTCGGCGTCGCGCGGATCCTGCTGACCTGGCTCGTCTTCGCGCTGCTCGCAAAGTCGATCGGGTACGGCTGGGACGTGCTTCACCCTCGTCTGCAAGCGGGGTCCAAGCGAGCGGAGATCTGGCTCGTGGCCGAGGCGTCATGGGACTTCCTCCGCACCCAGTGGTGGAGCTACCCGGAGTCCCTCGTGCGGTCCACGAGCGGCTGGCTCCTCGTCGCCCTCGTGCTGGCGGTGCTGATCGCAGCGGCGCGGGCGCTGCTCGGCGGCCTGCGTCGCCGGACAGCACCCGCGCGGGATGTCGACACCGGGCAGACGACCCCTACCAGCGGTGCGCCACGTCGATGACCAGCCTGCTGCCCGTGGCGTCCTGGATCGTGAAGGCGCGGAACGGCAGCCGTGCCCTGACCCCGAGTCCCATCGACGACTGACCTTCGAACGTCCCTGCCCAGGCGACCTGCCGGAACGTCGTGTACCCGGTGGCATTGACCAGCTCACGCGGGTTGGCGGGCTGGTAGCTCGCGACACCCGTTGAGGTGTAGGCCGGCGCCCGGGTGACGATCAGCAGCTTGGCGCCACCACGCAGCGGCACGACCGCACCCTGGCCCTCGGTGAAGACGTTGGACACGTACTTCACCGTGTAGCCCGGAGCCTTGCCCTTGACGTCGATGACGAGTCGGTCGAAGCAGGTGTGCCGTCCCGCCCGGACGTTCGTGAGCGGGCCGGGGACCATGGTGGAGGAGTTCTTGGCGAGTGAACCCCAGGTGATCCCGCAGTAGGGCGCGGCCTCTGCGGAGGTGGTGGCGGCAACGACCGGGACGGCCCCGGCCGCCAGGGCGATGACGAGCGACCGGATGGCCAGTCGCGTGGAGAGGTGCTTCGTGATGTTCATGGTGTCCTCCCTTCGGACACACCAATGACGCGGTGCCGCACCCGCGGGTTGACGCGGCATACCAACGGCACGGTGCCGCGCCCCCTTGGTCGGGGACGCGGCACCGTGGTCTATTGGTGACAACCGCTTGGGTATGCCGCGTGGTCGCGCGGCGTTGGTCCGCCTAGTGCGCGACCGCCTTCTCGGCGCCGTGGCCGGTCAGCGAACGCACCTCCATCTCGGCGTACTTGGCCGCGTTGTACTCCTTGCTCGTCACGGTGCCCAGCCAGCCCAGCACGAAGGCCAGCGGGATCGAGATGATGCCGGGGTTGTCCAGCGGGAACCAATGGAAGTCGGTGCCCTGCAACATCGACAGCGACTTGCCCGTGACCGGGTCGACCGGCTTGCCGGAGACGACCGGGCTGAAGACGATCAGCGTCAGGGCGGTGACGAGGCCGCCGTAGATCGACCAGAGCGCCCCTCGGGTGTTGAACCGCTTCCAGAACAACGAGTAGAGGATCGTCGGCAGATTCGCCGACGCCGCGATGGCGAAGGCGAGGGCGACGAGGAACGCGATGTTCTGACCGTTGGCCAGGATGCCGCCGAGGATCGCGAAGATGCCGATGACGACCGCGGTGATGCGGGCGACGCGGACCTCGTCCTCGGGAGTCGCCGTGCCCTCCTTGATGACCGAGTTGTAGATGTCGTGCGACAGGCTGGCGCTCGCCGTGATGGTGAGGCCGGCGACGACCGCGAGGATCGTCGCGAAGGCGACGGCCGAGATGATGCCCAGCAGGAGCTCACCACCGAGCTCGAAGGCCAGCAGGGGCGCGGCCGAGTTGGCCTTGCCGGGGGCTGCCGCGATCACCTTGGGTCCGACGAGGGCCGCGGCGCCGTAACCGAGGACGAGGGTGAACAGGTAGAAGGTGCCGATCAGCCAGATGGCCCACTCGACCGACTTCCTGGCCTCCCGGGAGGAGGGCACGGTGTAGAACCGCATCAGCACGTGCGGCAGGCCGGCGGTGCCCAGCACCAGGGCCAGCGACAGCGAGATGAAGTCGATCTTGGTCAGCCCGCTCTTGCCGTACTGCAGGCCCGGGTCGAGGACCTTCTTGCCGCCCGACTTCTCGACGGCCTCGCCGAGCAGCGAGCTGAGGTTGAGCCCGAACCTGCTCAGCACCCAGACGAACATCACGCCCGCCCCGATGATCAGCAGGACGGCCTTGATGATCTGCACCCAGGTGGTGCCCTTCATGCCGCCGATGAGGACGTAGGCGATCATGATGATGCCGACGACGGCGATGACCACCGACTGGCCGCCCTTGTCGTCGATGCCGAGCAGCAGCGCGACCAGGCCGCCGGCCCCTGCCATCTGCGCGAGCAGGTAGAAGAAGCAGACCGCAAGGGTGGAGATCGCCGCGGCCATGCGCACCGGGCGCTGCTTGAGGCGGAACGACAGCACGTCGGCCATCGTGTACTTGCCCGCGTTGCGCAGGAGCTCGGCCACGAGGAGCAGGGCGACGAGCCAGGCCACGAGGAAGCCGATGGAGTAGAGGAAGCCGTCGTAGCCGTTGAGGGCGATGGCTCCGGCGATGCCCAGGAAGCTGGCCGCAGAGAGGTAGTCGCCGGCGATGGCGATGCCGTTCTGCCGACCTGTGAAGGCGCGGCCGCCCGCGTAGAAGTCGGCGGCGCTGCGGTTGTTCTTCGACGCCCGGATGACGATCCCGAGCGTGATCAGGACGAAGACGCCGAAGATCGTGATGTTCAGCGTCGGGCTGCCGACGTTCGTGGCGGCGGGGGCGAGGCTGGCCAGGGTGGGAGCGCTCATCGGTGGTCCTCCCCGATCGTCGTGGCGAGTGCGGCGGCGCGCGGGTCGAACTCACGGTCGGCCCAGCGCACGTAGAGGATCGTGATGGCGAACGTCGACACGAACTGGCCTATCCCGAGGATGAGCCCGACGTTGATGTTGCCGAACACCTTGGTGCTCATGAAGTCGGATGCGTAGACCGACAGCAGGACGTAGAGGAAGTACCACGACAGGAACAGCCCGGTCATGGGGAACACGAACCTGCGGAACCGGGACCTGAGGTCCGCGAACTCCGGCGAGTCTTGGAGCGCGACGAACGGGTCGTGCTCCGTGCGAGCGTCGTTGCTCACGAGGACACCTCCAGTGGTGGCGCGGGCCGGTCCCGCGTTCGCCGCCACTGTCCCGCTGCAAGCCCCTGAGCAGCAGGTATGCCGCGTGGTTGCGCGCCGTGCGGAGGGTGCGCTCGCCGGGTGGCGCAGGGCGCTGCGCCGAACGGTCGCCCTCGCGCGCCCAGCGGCGCCCAGGCCTTCGAGCGACAGGAGCATGGCGAGATCGTCACCGCCAGCAGCGCGAAGTTGCGCGAGCGCTGGGCCGACGTGCTCGACCGCCTCGGCTCGGTCTGATGGCTGATCGGCGATTCCTCGGTGTCGAGGACCTGCTGGCGCTGGTGCGCGATCTGCACACGGGGCCGGTCCGCGACATCGGGTTGCTCGAGGCGGCGGCAGCGCGCCCCCGCGCCTCCCTCTTCGGCGAAGATGCCTACCCGACCCTGGCGCTCAAGGGGGCCGCGTTGCTGCAGTCCTTAGTTGCGGTCGAGGGCCAGGTCCTCGGGGGTGTGCAGCCGCACCATGGTGCGGGACGTGTGTCGGGGGATGCGGCCGGGAGTCGCGAGCGACACGACGACCGCGGTGGCAAACGCGATCGGGATCGTCCAGGCAGCGGGCTGCCCGAGCAGCGCCCCGGTCCACCCGGGGACCGGGCCGGCGAAGATCGTGACCGCTACCGCGGCAGCAGCCAAGGAGCCGCCGACGACCAGCCCGGCGGCGGCTCCCACGGTGCTGAGCCCGCGCCACCAGGACCCCAGCACCAGCAGCGGACAGAACGTGGACGCGGCCACCGCGAACGCCAGGCTGACCATGGTCGCGAGGCCGACCGGCTCGATCAGTCTCGACGCGGCATACGGGACGATCACGGACAGGACCGTCGCGAGCCGGAAGCCCTGCGCCACGGTGAAGTCGTCGCCGGTCATCCGGCCGAGCCGCCTGCGCAACAGGTCCTGGTCGATCACGCCGGCCACCGACATGGTGAGCCCCGACGCCGTCGAGAGGAACGCGGCGAAGGCACCCCCGGCCAACACGGCCGAGAGCACTTCGCCGAGCCGGTCCGGGACGATCGCTCCGGGCAGCCGCAGGACCAGGGTGTCGGCGGCGGTGCCCAGCGGAAGCTCGGGGATGTAGACGCGGCCGAGGACGCCGTACAGCGGTGGGAAGAGATAGAAGGCGCCGAGGAGGGCGACCACGGTCAGCGTGGTACGTCGCGCAGCCTTGCCGTCGGGGTTGGTGTAGAACCGCACCAGCACGTGGGGCAGGCCCATGGTGCCGAGGGCCAGCGCCAGCAGCAGGCTGTAGGTGGCGTAGACCGGATGGCCTTGTCCTGCAAGGCCGTTCAGCGGCTCGGCCCAGGCGGTTTGCTGAGCGACCCTGGGGCTCGGCGCGCCATCGCCCAGCCACGCACCGAGCAGGACGAAGGCCGGGACGGCGATGGCGGTCAGCTTGATCCAGTACTGCACGGCCTGCACGAGCGTGATCGACCGCATCCCGCCGGCGGCCACATTGGCCACCACGACGACCGCGACGACGAGGCCGCCGACCCAGGTCGGGGCGCCGGTGACCGTCGCGAGTGCCAGCCCCGCACCTTGGAGCTGCGGCAGGAGGTAGAGCCAGCCGATCGCCACCACGAGCACGGAGCAGAGCTTGCGGATCACGGTGCTCTCGAGCCTGGCCTCGGCGAAGTCCGGCAGCGTGTAGGCGCCCGACCGGCGCAGCGGTGCGGCGACGAGGACGAGGAGGACGACGTAGCCCACGGTGTAGCCCACGGGGAACCACAGCATGTCGAGGCCATTGGTGTAGACCAAGCCGGCGATGCCGAGAAAGCTTGCGGCAGAGAGGTATTCGCCGCCGATGGCGCTGGCGTTGCGATAGGGGGTCACGGTGCGCCCTGCGACGTAGAAGTCGCTCGTCGTCCTCGACAGCCGCAGGCCGAACGCGCCGATCGCCAGCGTCACCGTGCAGATGAGGACGATCGCCACGACGCCGTAGGCGGGGTTCACGTGGGGTCTCCGGCCAAGGCGGTGGCGTGCATCAACGTCGCCGCACGACGTGGGAGAACTCGGCCTCGATCCGCTCGGACGCCCGCACGTAGTAGCGCGCCACGATGATCGCCACCGGGTAGACGACGAACGCGAGCACCAGCCACGGGAGCGGGACCCGGCCGATCGCCATCGTGCGGGTCGCCGGCACCAGCAGGAACACCAGGGGCAGTCCGCCCAGCCCGACCGCCCCGAAGGCCAGCACCCTCAGGGCCAGCCGCAGCTGGGCCGACATCAGACCGGCCATGTAGACCTCGCCCAGCGTGCTCTGCTCGTCGATGTCGCGCGTGAGCGGTCGCAGGTCCCGACGCATCGGTGCGTCGCGACGGGTGCTCGTGACCCGGACGCGGGCGGGTGGCGGACCGGGGGCCTGCGCCGCGGCGGGGTCCTGCGTCGGGTCGCCCGGCTCGGTCACGAGGTGACGCGCGAGGTTGCCCTCAGCAGGCGGTCGCGCAGCTCGCGGGTGTGGCGCCGGCTGACCTGCAGCTCGGTGTCCTCGAGGACCACGCTGCAGTGTCCGTGCTCCATCCGCACTTCCCTGATGTGGGCCAGCGACACCAGGGTGCTGCGGTGGATGCGCACGAATCCTGCTGCAGCCCAACGCTCTTCGAGCGTGCTCAGGGGGATGCGCACCAGGTGGGACCCGGCTTCGGTGTGCAGCCTGGCGTAGTCGCCCTGCGCCTGGGCGTAGCGGATCTGACTCCTGCTGATGAACCTGGTGACACCGGCGAGCTCGACGGGGATCGTCTCGTCCTCGGGTGCGGCCGCCGCGATGGCGCCCCCCGATCCGGGGTCGGTCGCTGCGACGACGCGGCGCACGGCCTCGGCGAGCCGATCGGCCCGGACCGGTTTCATGACGTAGTCGGTGGCGTCGATGGCGAACGCGTCGACGGCGTGCTGGTCGTGGGCCGTGACGAAGACGACCTGGGGCCGCTCCACGAACCTCGCGATGACCCGGGCCAGCTCCATGCCGTCGAGCCCGGGCATGGAGATGTCGGAGAAGACGACGTCGATGTTGCCGCCGTCGAGCGAACGCAGCGCGTCGGCGCCGCTCGAGGCCGTCATGACCTCGGCGATGCGGTGGTCCTGGCGCAGCAGCCAGCTGAGCTCCTCGAGTGCGGGGGCTTCGTCGTCGACGACGAGCGCGCGCAGGGCTGCGCCCGCGGAGCCGGCGGTGGCGTCCTGCGGGCGGCGGTGCTCCGGATCGGCGGAGGGCGCGCCAGCCATGGGGGAGAGCCTACGGCGTGGGGTGGACGCCGGGGGCGTACTTGGGCACCCGGAATGTGACCTTCGTCCCGGCTCCCGGCGCGGTCTCGACGACGAGGCCGAAGTCGTCGCCGTAGACCTGCCGCAGTCGTGCGTCGACGTTGCCGAGCCCGACGTTGTCGCCCTCCGTCCCTCCGTCGAGCACCGTCCTGATCGCCTGCGGGTCCGAGCCCACCCCGTCGTCCTCGATCGTGATGACGGCTTCGGCGCCCTCGTCACTGGCGGTGATGCTGACGTGGCCGCCGCCCTCCTTGGTGGCCAGCCCGTGCCGCACGGCGTTCTCGACGAGGGGCTGGATCGCCAGATAGGGCACCGTCACCGGCAGCACCTCAGGGGCGATCAGCAGCGAGATCCGCAGCCGGTCACCGAACCTCGCCTGCTCGAGCACGAGGTACCGCTCGACGTTGCGCAGCTCCTCCGCCAGCGTCGTGAAGGCACCTCCCCGGCGCAAGGCGTACCGCGTGAAGTCGGCGAACTCCAGCAACAGCTCACGGGCCCGCTCCGGGTCGGTCCGCACGAACGAGGCGATGGCCGCCAGTGAGTTGTAGATGAAGTGCGGGCTGATCTGGGCGCGCAGCGCGCGCAGCTCGGCCTCCATCGTGCGGGTGCGCTGGTGGCCGAGGTCGGCGAGCTCGGCCTGCGTTGCCATCCACCCCGCGACCTCCTCCGTCGCCCGGGCGAGGCCGGCCGAGGCGTTCGGACCGTATGCCGCGATGGCGGCGACCACGCGTTCACCAGTCACCACCGGGGCGATCACCGCCGTCCGGGCGGGGCAGTCGGGATCGGGGCACTGCACCTGGCCGGCGCGCAGGACGATGGTTCGCCCGGTGCGGAGCACCTCCTCCGCGTGCCGGTGCGCATCCGCCGCGTGGTGCTCCGGCGCCCCGTCCCAGGCCAGCAGCCCGCTCGCGTCGCAGACGGCCACCCCGGGGGACCCGAGCAGCTCGCGCAGGTGCCGGGCCGCCTTGACGGTGCCCTCGGCCGTCAGTCCGTCCTGCAGGTGGCGGGCTGCCATCGATGCCGTGTGCAGAGTGGCGTGGGTGGCGTGGTCGACCTCGGAGACGAAACCCCGGGACGCGCTGCGGCCGTGGAGCACGAGTCGGACCAGGGCGTAGAGCAGCACCATGGCTCCCGCGACGAAGATCGCGGTGGGGAGGTGGAAGCTGCCCGACACATCGCGCACTCTAGGCGGAAATCTGAACTCCGAGCCGGCTCGCGAGCCGATGGCCCGATCGCGGATTCCGAGCCGATGGGGCAACACCTAGGCTGCTCCCGTGGTCGACGTCCTCGCTTCGCTTCGCCCCCTGGCCGATCTGCCCGGAGTTCCCGAGAAGATCGCAGCAGCCCGGGAGGCGTGTGAGCGGCTGCGCTGGCACGAGGCGCTGCGGCGCCGCATCCCCGAGGCGGCGGCCGAGTCGCGGGTGCGGGGTGCCCAGGCCAGCGCCGCGCTCGAAGGGGCGACGGTGCCCCTCGACCTGGTCCGTGACGTCATGCGCGGCGCCGCGCAGTGGCCGCTGGAGCCCGACCCCGTCGAGCGGGTGGCCCGTGGCGCAGTGACCGCCACCGCCGAGAGTGAGCACGTGCGGAGCCTGGTCGCCAGCGCCCCTCTCCAGGCCCTCGCCAGGCTGCACGTCGCCGCCGCCTCGGGCCTCCTCCCGGATGACCAGCTGGGTCGCCCCCGGATCGAGGGGGAGTCCAGCGCGGAGCTCCTCGACCTCGGGGCGGCGCCGAGTGCGAGCGAACTGCGGGACCGGCTCGAGCTCCTCGTTGGGGTGATGACGGCAGGGTCGGCCGTGCCCGCCCTGGTCGTCGCGGCGTTGGCCCACGCGGAGATCGCCACCATTCGCCCCTTCGTGCGCGGCAACGGTGTCGTGGCACGGGCCGTCGAGCGCGCCCTCGTGCAGGCCACCGGGCTCGACCCCACCGGGGTCGTGGTCACCGAAGCCGGCCACGCCACCCAGGGCGGGCCGGCCTATCTCGGCGCGCTCGCGGCATACGGAACCGGCACGCCGGAGGGGCTGGGACTGTGGATCGGGCACTGCGCCGACGCCATCGTGGCGGGCGCTGCCCATGGCGAACAGATCTGCGAGGCGGTGCGCGCGGGGCGGCTCACCTGACCCGAGCGCGGGGACACGCGCGGTGCCTACGGTCGCCCGGAAGTCAAGGCTTTCCTTTGCGCTGGAGCGGGGGTACACATGGAGGCAAGTCGACGGTCGTGAGGCCGACGACCACCGTGACTCCATCGGGCACCCACGCGCGGGCAGTCCACTGGTGGACCGATCGTGACGGGCTTGTCCCGGTGCGACAACTACAGAATGCACGCCTGGTAACCCGTGGCGGATCACGGTGCGATGGCACCCCGCGGCGCGGGGTGCCATCCTTCGGTTCGCGGCAGTTTGCGCGCGATGAGCGCTCATCGCCGTTGGACCACGCCAAAAATCGGCCTCGAAACGCGCCGGATCGAGTTGCGGTTGAAGGGTAAATGGTCCACCATGAAGACGTCCGCTCCCCCTTGTGGGTAGAGCGGATCGGCGCACCGGCTCCTCCCCCCCGGAGCTTGGCGCGTCGACGGCCCCGGTTGTCCCCCCGACCGGGGCCGTCCCCTTTCCTCTTGCAGTTGCCTCCTGCAGCTTCTCGTATGCCGGGTGGTCCGGTTGGTGCCGTGACCCAGCCGTGGTGGCGCCGCTCGTCCACAGCTGTGGCCGGGTTGGCGGGTGGGTCCACAGGACGTGATCGGTGTGGTGCGCCCGGAGGGTGCCCCGACTCAGGCTGACCCCATGGACCACAGGGTGATGGGCGTCATCGGCGCGTCGGGCGGGCTGGGGGTGTCGACCCTCGCGGTCGCGCTCGCGGTGCGCGCGGGCCCGCAGGTGGGCGCCACCGTGGCTGTCGACGGCGCGCCCGACGGCGGGGCCCTGGACGTGACGGCCTGCCTCGAGCACCTGCCCGGCCTGCGCTGGCCCGACCTGGCTGCGGCCCAGGGCGGGCTGGACGGAGCAGCACTTCTGCGCGGGCTTCCCTGTGAGACAACGACCAGGGTCTTGGCCGGCGACATTCGAGGGTTGGGCGATGACGTGGTGGGCACTGCGGTGGCGGCCCTGGCGCGGGTCTGTGGCGTGGCCGTGGTCGACCTCGGCTGCTCCCTGTGGCTGGCAGACCGGTGCACGGAGCTGGTGGTCGTGGTGGGCACGTCGGCGCGCCACCTCGCGGACGCGACGGCCTTGGCCGAGTTGGTCCACGAGCTCGGTCACCCTGCCGCCCTCGTCGTGCGGACGGGCCGCAGCGACCCGGTCAGTCCGGAGGAGGTGGCGGTTCATCTCGACCTGCCCCTGGTGGGCACACTGCGCGATGACTCGAGGATCCCGGCCGACGCGGACCGCGGTCTCGCGCCGGGCAGTCGCTCGTCGGGCGCGCTGCCAGCCTTGGCCGACTCACTGTTGGGAGCCGGGGCTCCGGACGCATGGTCCGCGCAGCCGGTGGGCGCGTGATGGCGGTGGGCGGATGACTCAGGAGGCGCTGATCGTGGACCGGATCCGCCGGGGGCAGGGCCCCGACTCGGCTGCGGTGACCGAGGTCGCCGCGGCGGACGCTGCGCGACTCGGCGACGGGGGCGTGGAGTCCGCGCGCAGCGTGCTGGCTTCCGAGGTTCTTGGCCTGGGTCCGTTGGAGGCCTGTGTCGCCGACCCCGACGTCACGGACGTCCTCGTCAACGGTGACGGCTCGGTGTGGCTCGACCGCGGGAGCGGTGGCGTGCAACGGGCCGATCTCGACCTCGAACCCTCGGCCGCGCGCCGGTTGGCCGTCCGACTCGCTGGACTTGCCGGGCGACGACTCGACGAGAGCCAGGCCTGGGTCGACGGGCTGCTGCCCAGCGGCATCCGGCTGCACGCCATCCTGCCGCCGTTGGTCGACGGCGGCGCCCACGTGAGCCTCCGGGTGCCACGCGCATCCGGAGCCGGGCTGTCGACGCTACGGAATCGCGGCATGTTCGACGGGGCAGTCGAGGAGCTGCTGCGCGCGCTCGTGCGGGGCCGGTGCTCGTTCGTCGTCAGCGGTGGCACCGGGTGCGGCAAGACCACGCTCCTGGCGGCCATGCTGTCCGAGGTGCCCCAGGCAGAACGGATCGTCGTCGTGGAGGACGTCCGCGAGCTGGCGGTGGCCCATCCCCACGTGGTGCGGCTCCAGGGTCGTGGACCCAACATCGAGGGCCAGGGCGCCGTGGGGCTGGTGGACCTCGTCCGCCAGGCCCTTCGGATGAGACCAGACCGGCTCGTGGTGGGTGAGGTGCGTGGGGCCGAGGTGCGCGAGATGCTCGCGGCGCTCAACACCGGCCACGAGGGCGGCTGCGGCACCCTGCACGCAAACGCGCCAGCCGACGTGCCACGCCGCTTCGACGCCCTCGGTGCGCTGGCGGCGATGCCGCGCGACGCCGTGCAGACGCAGCTCTCCAGCGCCGTGCAGGCCGTGGTCCACGTCGAGCGCGGCGTGGGAGGCCGACGCGTCGCCTCGCTGTCGGTGCTCAGGTGGACTGGCACCGAAGCCGTCTGCGAGGTCGCCCTGGACGCCGTGTCCGGCCAACGGGGACCCGGATGGGCCCGGCTGGCCACCCTGATCGGAGGTCGGGTTTGAGGATGGTCCTGATGATCGGGTTCCTGGTGGCGACCGTGATCCTGTGGCCTGTCTCGGGTGGTCGGCTGCCCACGCGCGACGGTGGGCCGCGAAGCACCGTGGTGCGGACGCCCGGCGTCGGGCGCCGCCGAGGATGGCGCGACGGAGCTCGTCGCGTGCACTTCGACGCAGCTCTCGCCGAGCTGGTCGCAGCCATCGCGGCTCCACTGCGTGCCGGCGTCGTGCCCGTGACTGCTCTGGCGGCGGCCGAGCCGGGCTGCCGCGACGATCCCGCCCTCGCGCCCCTGCTGCGAGAGCTGGTCGAAACGACGAGGGTCGGCGCTTCGGCAGCCGAGGTCTGGTTGCGCCATGCCGTCTTCCACGGCAGCGCCGATCTGCAGTTCGTCGGGCAGGCCTGGGCGCTCAGCGAACGCACCGGTGCGCCGCTGGCCGACGCGCTCGCTTCCTGTGAAGAAGTCCTGCGGGCGCGGGAGCGAGGACGGGAGCGGGTCGCCAGTGCCGCCGCCGGTCCACGAGCCTCGATGGCCGTGCTGTGTCTGCTCCCCGCGAGCGGTCCCCTGGTGGGCGTTGCTGTGGGGGTCGATCCTGCAGCGCTCTACTTCTCCTCGCCCGTCGCGACTGGCAGCCTCGCTCTCGGCCTGGTCCTGGCCGCCGGGGCCTGGTGGTGGAGTCGACGGATCCTCGGTCGGGCGGCATGACCCTGCTCGTCCTCATCCTGAGCGGTGTGGCCACCGCTCTGTGGCCAGGCCGCTCCCCGCCAGGAGGACCGGAACGGACAGGATGGCCGGGAGAACCTCGGACTGGGGCGGTCGCCACCATCGCGTCGTGGCCGACGCCCGCCTACTTCCGTGACCGGCAGTTCACCCGCCGGGGCAACTTGGCGGCCACCGACCAGGTGGCAGATGCGCTGGTCCTCATCAGCTTGGCCCTGCGCGCCGGGCTTCCTCTGGTCGAAGCCCTGGACCACGTGCAGGGTGCGTCCACCGGCCGCGTGCGAGCCGAGCTGGCGGCGGTTGTCGCAGCCCTGCGTTGGGGACGGCCTGCCCACGAGGCGTGGTCCTACGCGGGGCCGGGCTGGCGGGCGGCTGCGCTCGCGACCCACCTGTCCGAACACACTGGAGCCGCCCCGGCAGCCCTCATCGAACGCGCGGCCATGCGACTGCGGGAGGAGCGCGAACGCGAACGCGAACGAGCGGCAGCCCGCGCGGGGGTGCTGCTCGTGCTGCCCCTGGGCCTGGGCTTCCTGCCGGCGTTCGCCTGCACCGCAGTCGTTCCCGTCGTGCTGAACCTCGCCTCCTCCGTCCTGTCGGGAGGATCGTGACCCGCCGCCCCCCTCGGATGCGGCGCCGGCTTGGCGGGGACTGTCCACAGCAGCCACCTCCCGGGGTTTACGTCCACAGGGCTGCGACACCCTGTTGGCGGACCCTGAGCAGACGCGCTGAACTCGGGTGGAACAGGGCCCATGCCCGATCCACCACCAAGGAGTCAGCGTGAAATGCAAACTGGTTCAACGAGTTTCGACGCTTCGTCGCCGCGCCGAGGCAGGCATGACGACTGCCGAGTATGCCGTCGGCACGCTCGCCGCCTGCGCCTTTGCGGCCGTCCTGCTCGCCGTCGTGCGGTCTGGGGCGGTCAAGTCGGCTCTCGCGTCCGTGATCGCCACCGCGCTCGGGTCGGCGGGCTAGGGCTCGAGGGCGGGATGGCGACGGCCGAGTTCGCCTGCGCCATCCCTGCCCTGCTCCTCGTGTTCGTCCTCGCGTTGTCGGCGATCGCCACGGTGAGCGACCAGGTGCGCTGCGTTGACGCCGCGCGCGCCACGGCACGAGCCCTCGCTCGCGGAGACGGTGACGCCGCTGCCCTCGAAGTGGGTATCCGGCTCGCGCCGCCGCGGGCTGTGTTCTCCGTGACGCGCTCGGACCAGGAGGTGTCGGTCGTGGTTCGGGGAGTTCCGTCCCCGGGCCTGCGGTGGCTGGGCTCGCGAGCGTCCCCGGCCGGTGAGGCGGTCGCTGCGCGCGAGGACGTCGGCGCCGTTGCTGACCTGCTCGGGGCGGGGAGCGTGCCGTGAACCGGCGCGGGTTGAGCCGACACAGGGGCGGGGAGAGCGGTGGGGTGACGGTGGTCTTCGTGGCTGGGGTGGGGGTGGCCCTCGTTCTGCTCGTCGGTGGGCTGGCGCTGTCGAGCGCGGTCGTCGCCACCCATCGGGCACGAGCCGCCGCCGACCTCGGTGCGCTCGCGGCGGCGCAGGCGTTGCAAGCGGGTGCAGATCCGCGGGCAGCCTGCGCCGCCGGCGCATCGGTCACAGCGAGGAACGCCGCGAGGCCTCAGGGGTGCCTCGTGGCGGGCGACGGTTCGGTCACGACGAGGGCCACGGCACGGGCCGCCTTCGCGCTGCCTGGTCTGGAGGCGGGAACCACGACGGCGACGGCCCGTGCTGGGCCGTCGCCGTGACGGTGTTCGTGGTCAGCCGCGGTCAGTCGCGGTCAGTCGCGAGCCGCCGGGTCGCGACCCATGATCTTGTCGGCCACCGTGCGGTGACCCGGGTGCGCCGAGTCGTCGTCCGCGGCAAGGCCGTCGTCCGAGCTCTCGTCATCCGCGCGGACCTCAGCCCGCTCGCCGGCCGTGTCAGCCGTGCCAGCCGTTCCGGCCGTGTCAGCCGCGTGTGAGTCGGAGGCCATCGCGACGCTCGAGTCGCCGACAGCGGTGTCGGCGCTGTCCCGGTCGAGCACCTGGGTGGAGTCGGTCGTTGCGTGATCGGTGTGGAGGCGGGCATCGCGGTCACCATCGACGGCGGTGCCGGTCCCGCTCTCGGTCTCGCTCTCGGTCGCTGTCTGGCCGTAGGGCGTCACGCTGTCGGTCTCTGCATCGGACGAGTGGCGGCCAATCGCGTCGTCGTCGGCCGCGGCCGTCCCGGCACCGGCGGTGGTGGCAGTGGAAGTGGCACCGGGCCCAGCGGCAGCAGCGCCGACACCAGCGGCACCGACACCAGCAGCACCTGCCGTGCCCGCCGTGCCCGCACCTGAA
The DNA here is from genome assembly GCF_056405175.1 of Pedococcus sp. P1_H8. Classification (NCBI taxonomy): domain Bacteria; kingdom Bacillati; phylum Actinomycetota; class Actinomycetes; order Micrococcales; family Intrasporangiaceae; genus Pedococcus; species Pedococcus sp. P1_H8. Next base: position 6,151 of record NZ_JBFUCP010000011.1, on the reverse strand, counting down.
GGTCCCGCACCTGCGGCCGTCGTCCGCGAGGCGAACTCCTGCTCGACCTTGCGCCGCTCGTCCGCGCGCACCCGCTCCTCAGCGGCCTTCTCGCGAGAGGCGAACTCCTCCTCGCGGGAGGCAAGCTCAGTGTCGCGCTCGCGGTCACGGTCGGCCAGCCGGGTCTGGAACTCCTCGTCCCTGACCCGGTCCCGCTCGGCGAGGGCGCTCTGGTGGGTCTCCTCGGCGCGGGCGCGCTCGTCGGCGCGAATGCTTTCCTCGACCTTGGCCTGGCGCTCGGCGTCCTTGGCCTCGCGGATCGGACGACGCCTGCGCTTGGCGCTACCCCGGATGATCCCCAGCCCGAGCCAGAGCAGGAGCATCGCCACGGCACCGGTGGCGAGCAGAGCCAGCGGGGTCATGCCCCAGTGATAGCCGCCGAGCTCGAGGTTCACCGGCGTGGTGAGCGAGTCGGTCGCCAGGAAGAGGACGACACCCGCAGCGAGGGCGAGCAGAACAAGGATCAGTCCGAACACGATCACGGGTCGAAACCTCCGACACATCAAGGGTGCGTGGTGCACCGTCCGAAGGGTGCGGGGGCACCCTTCCGCTTCGACCCTAGCCGCTGGCCTGCGGGTTTGCCCCTTTCGTCACGTCCGTTCCTTGCCGAGGGCAGGAGGGGCGGGCAGCGGGGCAGAGCCTCGATCGAAGCCTCGATCGGACCCGTGCGGCGCGTGGGCCAGCACCGCCTGCAGCAGCGCCACGGCCCGTGCCTTGTCGAGCGGTTCGTTGCCGTTGCCGCACTTCGGCGACTGCACGCACGACGGGCAGCCGCTCTCGCAGCGGCACGAGCGCACCGTCTCCAGAGTCGACTGGAGCCAGACCTCGAAGGAGTCGAAGGCGCGCTCGGCGAAGCCCGCACCCCCGGGATGTCCGTCGTAGACCATGATCGTCGGCAGCCCGGTGTCGGGATGCAGGGCGGTGGAGACGCCCCCGATGTCCCACCGGTCGCAGGTCGCCACGAGGGGCAGCATGCCGATCCCCGCGTGCTCGGCCGCGTGGGCGGCCCCGGGGATGTCCGGCTCACCCACACCAGCGGCCTCGAGCCACTCGACCGGCATGGTCCACCACACGGCGCGGGTGCTGAGCGTGCGTTGCGGAAGGTCGAGCGGGTGGGTCCCGATCACCTCGCCGCTGGCCAGGCGCCGCAGGAAGGACGTCACCTGGGTGTGCACCTGGACCGTCCCGAAGGACACCCGCACCGGCCCCCAGTCCACGCTCCGCTGGGCAGCGACGATGTCGAACGCGCTCACCGACTGCGCGAACGTGCTCCAGCCGGGGTCGCCCCTCACGACTGTCGCCGTCCCGTGCGCGAGGTCGAGGTCGGTCACGACGTAGCTGTCGCCCTGGTGCACGTGCATCGCCCCCGTGTGCACCTGCGTGTGCGCCGACGACTCGTCGATCGTGCCCAGCACCCGGCCGGTGCGCTGGTCGACGATCCCCACGACCTCGCCGGCTCCCCGCAGTGACACGTGGTCGGAGGCCCGGTCCGTGCGCGCCCAGTACCAACCGCTGGGTCGCCGACGCAGGATCCCGCGGGCGACCAGGGCGTCCACGAGCCCGCGTGCCTGGTCGCCGAACATCGCCAGGTCGGCCTCCCTCAGGGGCAGCTCGGCCGCCGCGGCGGCGAGGTGGGGCCCGAGGACGTGCGGGTTGTCGGGGTCCAGGACGGTGGCCTCCACCGGCTGCCCGAAGACGACCTCGGGATGGTGCACGACATAGGTGTCGAGCGGGTCGTCGGCCGCGACGTAGATCGCCAGTGACCGGGTCCCGGCCCTCCCTGCTCGCCCCGCCTGCTGCCACAACGACGCTCGCGTGCCCGGCCACCCGGCGAGCAGCACGGCGTCGAGCCCACTGATGTCGATCCCGAGCTCCAGGGCGTTGGTCGCCGCCAGTCCCACGATCGCGCCGGAGCGCAGCGACCGCTCGAGCGCGCGACGCTCCTCCGGCAGATAACCGCCCCGGTATGCCGCGACGGCACCTCCCAGCGCGGGCTCGACCTCCATCAGGGTCCGGCGGGCGCTGGTCGCCAGCGCCTCGACGCCGGCGCGGGACTTGGCGAAGGCCACCGTCTGCACCCGCCCGGAAACCAGGGTCGCGAGCAGGTCAGCGGCCTCGGAGGTGGCCGACCGCCGACCCGCACCCTCTCCGAGGAGTCCCGGCTCCCACATCGCGAAGGTCATCGCCTCACGAGGTGAGCCGTCCTCGGTGACGGGGGCGACCGGCATACCGACGAGGCGGGAGGCGTGGGCCGCGGGGTCGCGCACCGTCGCGGAGGCGAGCACGAAGGTGGGGTAGGAGCCGTAGCGCGCGCACACCCGGCGCAGCCGGCGCAGCAGCGCGGCCAGGTGCGAGCCGAAGACTCCGCGGTAGGTGTGGCACTCGTCGATCACGACGTAGCGCAGCGCCCGCAGGAACGGCGCCCACCGCTCGTGCAGGGGGAGCAGGGAGTGGTGCACGAGGTCGGGGTTGCTAAGCACGAAGTGGGCGTGGTCGCGGATCCAGCGACGCTCCTCGGTGGCGGTGTCACCGTCATAGGTCGCGGCTCGCACGCCGGGCACGGCCATCGCCTGCACCCGGGCGAGCTGGTCGGCCGCGAGCGCCTTGGTGGGGGACAGGTAGAGCGCTGTCGCTCCCCGACCCGACGGCGCGAGAGCCCCCTCCACCACGGCGGACAGCACGGGAAGGAGGTAGCCGAGACTCTTGCCCGAGGCGGTGCCGGTCGCCATGACGACGTGTGACCCGTCGTGGGCGAGGTCGGCGGCCTCCCGCTGGTGGGACCAGAGGGAGGTGACCCCGGCGCCGGCGCACGCGGCATACACGCTGGGGTCGACCCAGGTGGGCCAGTCGGCGAGCGATGCGGCCCGCGCGGGCACCTCGTGCACGTGCAGCAGCCGCTCCGCGCGCGCCCCTGACGCGAGGGTGGCCAGCACCGCCTCCGGGTCGAACGCGGCACGGCTCGTCCCCGCGGAATCGGGTGCGGTGGGACCGGAGGTGGACATTGCCGCTACCGTAATCCCGAGGGCAGACGGTGCACCCGTCTGCTCACCAGCGATGGCAGCAACGATGGCAACTGAAGGGGTGAGCGTGGACCTGTCGGTCTCCAGCAGCGAGCAGGGCGCCGTGACGATCGTCCACGTGGCGGGCGAGATCGACGTCTACACCGCTCCGCTGCTCCGCGAAGTGCTCGACAAGCAGGTGGCTGCGGGTCGCACGGACCTCGTCGTCGACCTCGAGAAGGTCACGTTCATGGACTCCACGGGGCTCGGCGTTCTCGTGGGCCGGCTCAAGCTCGTCCGTGGCCAGAACGGCACCCTGCGCATCGTCAGCGCCCAGGAGCGCATCCTCAAGGTCTTCAAGATCACCGGCCTGGACAAGGTGTTCCACATCTATCCCACGGTCGACGAGGCCGCCGAGGCGTCGAACGCCTGACCCGTCTTCCCGGCGAATTCTCTGTGACCCTGCTCACCCGGCCTCACATACGCTGTGACGTGCATTACCCTCGCCACCAACGTCCCCTCTGCGGTGCGCCATCGTGGCGCGCCCTTGGGCGGCCCTGTTTGATTCCCCATCGAGGAGGATGGAATGTCGCGCCTTGCGCCTGCCGCCACCGCTGCTGACCTGCAGCTTGACGGCACCAATCTCACCCTGGTCTTCGCCGTGCTCGCCATTGCGATCATCGCGCTGGTCATGGGTGTGTTCTTCCGCCAGCAGGTTCTGGCGGCCGACCCCGGCACCGAGAAGATGCAGGAAATCGGCGCTGCCGTGGAAGAAGGCGCCCAGGCGTTCCTCGCCCGCCAGTTCAAGACCCTGAGCGTCTTCGTCGTCCTGGTCTTCGGCCTGCTGCTCCTGCTTCCCGCTGACACCGCCGAGGTTCGGTGGGGCCGGTCCGGCTTCTTCGTCGTCGGTGCGCTGTTCTCCGCGGCGATCGGCTACTTCGGCATGAGCCTGGCCGTCAAGGCCAACGTCCGCGTGGCGTCCGCCGCCCGGGACGGCAACCGGGACGGTGGCATGCGGATCGCCTTCCGCACCGGTGGCACCGTCGGTATGGCGACCGTGGGCCTCGGCCTGCTCGGCGCCTCCGTGGTGGTCCTCATCTACCAGGGTGACGCCCCCAAGGTCCTCGAGGGCTTCGGCTTCGGCGCTGCCCTGCTCGCGATGTTCATGCGTGTCGGCGGTGGCATCTTCACCAAGGCCGCCGACGTCGGCGCCGACCTCGTCGGCAAGGTCGAGGCCGGCATCCCCGAGGACGATCCGCGCAACGCCGCGACGATCGCCGACAACGTGGGCGACAACGTGGGCGACTGCGCCGGCATGGCCGCCGACCTCTTCGAGTCGTATGCCGTGATGCTGGTGGCCGCCCTCATCCTGGGTTCCGCCGCGTTCGGCGCCTACGGCCTGGTCTTCCCGCTGATCGTGCCCGCCATCGGTGCGGTCACCGCCCTGATCGGCGTCTTCATCACGCGGGTCAAGCCCGGCGAGAACGCCCTGTCGGCGATCAACCGCGGGTTCTACATCTCGGCCGTCATCGCCGCCGTGCTCTCCGGTGTGGCTGCCTATGTCTACCTGCCCGACACGTTCAAGGCGCTCGGCTCCACCGACGCGTCGATCACCGCCCTCACCGGCGACCCGCGTCGCTCGGCGGTTCTCGCCGTGATCATCGGCATCGTGCTCGCTGCGGTCATCCTCTGGTTGACCGGCTACTTCACCGGCACCGACAAGCGTCCGACCAAGGACGTCGCCCGCACCTCGCTGACCGGCGCGGCAACGGTCGTCCTGTCGGGCATCGGGGTCGGCCTCGAGTCGGCGGTCTACACCGCGGTCATCATCGGCGCGGCTGTCTACGCGGCGTTCCTGCTCGGTGGCGGCTCGGTCATCCTGTCGCTGTTCCTCATCGCGCTCGCCGGCTGTGGTCTGCTGACCACGGTGGGCGTCATCGTGGCCATGGACACCTTCGGTCCGGTCTCCGACAACGCCCAGGGCATCGCCGAGATGTCGGGCGACGTCGACGGTGAGGGCGCCCAGATCCTCACCGACCTCGACGCGGTGGGCAACACCACCAAGGCGATCACCAAGGGCATCGCGATCGCGACGGCCGTGCTGGCCGCCACCGCGCTCTTCGGCTCCTACTCCGACGCGTGGAAGGCCAAGTTCGAACCGATCTTCTCGGCCCTCTCGCAGTCGACCGAGCAGGACCTGGTGGCCAAGGTCCAGAGCGGTGCCCTCACCCAGGAGGCCGCGCAGGCGCAGTTCACCTCGATCCTGCAGAAGGCCAACGCGCCGTTCGACCTGCAGATCGTGACGCCGAGCGTCCTCGTCGGTCTCCTGCTCGGTGCCGCCGTGGTCTTCCTGTTCTCCGGTCTGGCCATCAACGCGGTGACCCGCGCTGCCGGCGCCATCGTCTTCGAGGTGCGTCGCCAGTTCCGCGAGCACCCCGGGATCATGGACTACACCGAGAAGCCCGAGTACGGCCGGGTGGTCGACATCTGCACCAAGGACTCGCTGCGTGAGCTCGCGACGCCGGGTCTGCTCGCCGCCCTCACCCCGGTCGCCGTCGGCTTCGGCCTCGGCATCGGGCCGCTGGCCGGCTTCCTCGCCGGCGCCATCGGCACCGGCTGCCTGATGGCCGTGTTCCTCGCGAACTCCGGTGGTTCGTGGGACAACGCGAAGAAGATCGTCGAGGACGGCACCCACGGTGGCAAGGGCAGCGACGCCCACGCTGCCACTGTTATCGGTGACACCGTCGGTGACCCGTTCAAGGACACCGCCGGTCCGGCCATCAACCCGCTGATCAAGGTCATGAACCTCGTCTCGGTGCTCATCGCCCCGGCGATCGTGACCCTCTCGATCGGTGCGGACAAGAACAACGTGGTCCGCTACGGCATCGCAGCCGCCGCGATCATCATCGTCATCGCTGCGGTCGCCGTGTCCAAGGCACGCGACCTGGCGATCGGTGGCGACGGAGACGGCGAGGCTGCCGCCCGGTTCGACGCCTCAGCTCCGGACTCCGGCGAGGCCGAGACTGCTCCCGGCAAGGCCGTCGAGGACGCAGCCGACGCGATCGAGGAGCCGGCGAACCGCTAGCTCCGACACGGCATACGCACGCAGCGGG